>CAZCYU010000103.1:0-3962 GCA_964503165.1 uncultured Candidatus Peribacteria bacterium
GAAGGAAAGGCCCAGGCAACCATTGCCATCGCCGAAGCCGATGCCAAAGCCCTCGAACTCGGGTCCACTGCCGCACAAGAGTTCTTCAAAGGCCAAGCCGTCACCAAAGAACAACTCAAGGTTATCGAGAATTCTCTGAGTGGTGGGAATACGAAATATATTCTTGATTCAGATATACTGACAAGTATCAGTAAGAGTTTTGGGATAAAGTAAATTTTAACCAACCTATTTATGTCCAATCTTTTTTATATCTACCTCGCATCCGGGATATTCTTCCTGTTGATTGAGATGCTGACGGCAACATTCTATGGTCTTGCGGTGAGTGTGGCGAGTGTGCTACTCGCTGTGTATGTGTATGTGACTGGCGATACGACCGTCACGGTCATACAGGGTACTATCTTCGTGATTGTTTCGGCGATTTCTGCGTATTTCTTGCCGAAATGGCTCCAGCCAAATACTGAGGCACTCAAGTCTGGGCTTGATGCGCACGTCGGGAAATCGTTCCGATTGGAACGTGTCGGTGCTGACTGGAAAGTAAAAATCGACGGGGTTGACTATCTCATCGATGATGACAGTGAAACTCCCGAATTCGAAGTCGGCAAAAAAGTCCGACTCGTGAGCCATAAATCCGGGGTTTTGAAAGTAGAACTTGTGTAAAAAATATTCCCATGCCCCATTTCTCAATATTCAAAAACTACAACATCGAACTTGAACCTACCGAGGAGGCAATTTTTCGGCGGTTTCTGGAGTTGTTTATGGAGTACAACGGTCATACGAATCTCTCGGCTATCCGCACGCCGGAGGCGATTATCGAGAAGCATTTCATCGATTCGTTGGAACTCGGTCGTTTCGTGGAGCTCTCGGGGAAAGTTCTTGATATCGGGAGTGGTGGGGGATTCCCGGGGATCCCGTTAAAAATCCTGTTTCCTGATGCGGATTTCACTCTCATGGATAGTGTCGGCAAGAAAGTCCGTGCGATGAATCACTTCATCGAATGACTCGGGCTCACCGGGATCTGAGCTATACAGGCTCGTGCCGAGGAGGTCGCGAAACTGCCGGAGTACAAAAAACAATTTGATTTTATAATCTCCAGGGCGACCGCCTATCTCCCACAGATCCTCGAGTGGGCGGAGCCATTTCTGGCATCCGAAGGACAGATTATCCTCTACAAGCTCGCAAGTCCCGATGAGATCGCGGATGGTGAGAAAATGATGCGGAAACTCAAACTACGACTCATAGGAAAAGAACCATACAAAATCGCCGACCAAGAACGGGTATTCTTGATATTTGAGCGAATATAACTCGATTTTCGCAGATAAATTTGCATTTTTTTTGGTTTTCCATATAGTCTTACCACTTCTTTTTCTGGCGTATTTTCCGGATCGGGAGCAAACTTTTATTTTTTTAAAATACCTATGTCTATGACAATCGAAAAAAAAGACAAGAAGACACTTATGGAAAAATTCGCAACCCATAAGGGTGACACTGGATCTCCAGAAGTACAAGTTGCAGTTTTGACAGAACGTATCGAGAACCTCAAGGGTCATCTCGATGAACACAAAAAAGACAATCATTCTCGCCGTGGGATTATGCTCATGGTCGCGAAACGTCGAAAACTCCTCAATTATCTCAAACGCAAGGATAATGCACGATATGAAAAACTTATTGCTGACCTCGAGTTGAGAAAGTAAAAAAACAACAAAAATCCCTTTTTTCATAAAAAAGGGATTTTTTATTTGCCAGAAACGCGAGATTGCCTATACTATAAGCAATAGTATCTTTTTCTGAATTTTTAACTCGATTTTTCAATATATTAACTAGCTCGCCTGTCGGCGAGCGTCGAACATTTTGTTTTTTGACTATGAACAACCGTATACTTCTATTCACATCTGTTGCCATCCTCATCGCGAGCATCATCGTGTTTTTTCTGGCGTCGAAAATCTCTCACTATGGGGATCTGTCCGAGATTATCGACTACAACTCGGTCAATTTCGCTGGGGAAAAAGTATCGTTTGATGGCAAATATTACCTCAATCGTGAGAAATTCGAACGGGAACTCTCGGTCACGAGATTCAACACCTATCAATTTGTCCTCTACCACAAGCGAGAACCGCTCTATATTCCCTACATCGAACAACGTCTCCGAGAAGCCGGAGTCCCGGATGATTTCAAATACCTCGCCATCGCCGAGAGTGGTCTGCGTAATGAATCCCTCTCGAGTGTCGGAGCCTGAGGTATCTGGCAGTTTATGCCAGAGACCGCGAAACAGTACGGACTCGTGGTCAATGATCTTGTTGACGAGCGATATAATTTCGAACGATCGACTGATGCGGCGATCACCTATCTCAAGAAGATTTATGAGGACCTTCATGACTGGACGCTCGTCGCGGCAGCATATAATCGAGGGGAGAATGGGATCAAACGGGCACTCGACGACCAAAAAGTCTCATCGTACTATGATCTCTATCTCAACGAAGAAACGTCTCGATACCTTTTCCGTATCATCGCTATCAAGTACGTGATGGAGAATCGATATGAGATTTTCGATGCGGGTGAACTTGGAGAAAAATTTGTGAAACCTCAAATTCGGGAGATCCCCATCGACAGCATCGCAAATATAAAAGATTGGTGTCAGCAAAATCACTACGATTATGCCGTGGTGCGACAACTCAATCAGTGGATCCTCGGGGATAGCCTCCCGAAGGGAAACTGGAAGATACAGGTACTTGATTTATAAACTAAAGAATTTTATGCTCAAAAAAATCCTCTTTCTTGCTCTCATTTTCATCCCATCGTTGGTCTCTGCTGCCTCGATGCCTTTCACCGATGTCCCAACAAGTGCGACTTGGTATCATGATCTCGAGCGAATGTATAATGCGGGGGTGATCGGTGATACAGTGGATCATCTCTTCCGTCCGGAGGGACTCCTCCCGCGTGATGAATTCGTCGGGATCGTCGTCGGGGTCACGTGTCGCAAATGTATCTACCCGAGTGCTACCGATATCATCCGATATCAAGCCGATCCGTTCGTCGATATCACCAAACGGAATCTCTACTTTTACTGCATCTCTTATGCCAAGGAGCAAAATATCGTGCGCGGATATATCCTCAATGATGCTGGGAAGGTGAGTTGTCAGAATGGACAAGAATATACCGAAACACCATTTTGTCCGGTCAATAATATCACCCGTATCGAGGCGGCTGCCGTCCTCCTGCGTCAGGCGGGACTCTGGAATGAGACGCTTAATAGCAGCTCATTTACGAGGAATATGACCATCGCGGATATCGACACGTACTGGTATGGCTATGGGAAAAAAGCCGTCGAGGTTGGACTCATTAAAAAGGATGTAAACAACAAAGTCGCGCCTCAAGAATACATCACCCGAAGAGAGTTTGTCACGATGGCATCGAAGATATTCCAGATGAATATGTGTGCACTCGCACCAAGTACTGGGTATGATTTTGCCTCCACGATCCGGATTTTTGATAAAGAGAAGTCGGGGTGTCAGAAAAGCACTCCCGAAACAACATTCCCTGTCCAGACTGAGACCACGTATGATTTCGGAGGATATGCGGAATGAGGACAGTGAGAGCTCACCTATGCGTGGGAGCTCTACAATACCACCACCCGAGAAACCAAGACAGCGAGCGGACAATGTCTGGACAATTTCAACCTCGAAACAGCAGGAATCTGGCTCGTGAAGATGACCGTGACCGACGGAAACGGACGAACATCCACATCCTACGATCAAGTCTACGTCGGTACGGAGAACCGACTCACACTCCGTATCCAAGCTAACCCCATCTGGGGATACGAACCACTCTCGGTCAGTTTCACTTCTTTCGTCGCATGAGGCAAGCCCGGATATACCTATCGTTGGGATTTCAAAGATGGTTCGTATTCGAGTGAAGCGCATCCGCAGCATATATTCCAGAAAACCTGAGTCTATCCCGTCTCTCTC
>CAZCYU010000104.1:0-5975 GCA_964503165.1 uncultured Candidatus Peribacteria bacterium
TTGACTTTTGAATTTTATTTCTGGATTATTCGCCGCTCTAAAACAAGCATAAACAAACCATAATCTATACTTTTCCGGCAGATAATCCCAGGTGCCTCCCATAATTATTAATTCCAACTTATCTGTCTCATGGCCATTAGCTTCCAAAGCTTTAATGCGCAAAGCCACTTGTTTAAAAGGATTAAATTCACAAAGTTTGGCGCGCATCACAGCTGGCTCATTAGGGACGTAACTTTTGGGGAGTCATTCGTAACTCGGACAGTAGACACACTTCCCGGGACAGCCCCATGGCTTGGTGAGGATGGAGATGATCGAAACTCCAGAGAGGCTCCGAACCGCCCGTTTGCGCAGGAGCTTCCAGATTCTCGGTTCATACGTCAAAATACCCTCGCCTATGAGGATATTGTAGCGGTCAATAAAAGCAATCCCCGGGATGGCCCGAGGGAGTTTGTACTGCGCATAGATGTCGTTCTTAAATGTATGGAACTGCTCCTTGGTGGTGATTTCTGGATGATGAGTAAGTTCCGTTAAGATACGATCAGCAATAGTGGGGATTTCGGTCATAATTATACTTTCATTATTTCCTCTTCTTTATGCTTTGTCATAGCATCTATTTTGGTAATTTCTGCATCGACTTTCTTTTGGAGTTCGTTTTCTTGTTGTTTGACCATATCTTCACCGACGCTATCATCTTGATTTTTTATCTTTTTGAGGTAATCCTGACGGATATTCCGAACGGCGATCTTGCCATCTTCGGCGAGTTTCTTTGCGATCTTCGCGAGATCACGACGACGTTCCTCGGTGAGGAGGGGTATGCGGACGAGAACCGATTCGCCATTATCCTGTGGATTGAGTCCGATATTGGCATCATTGATCGCCTTGGAGATATCACGGAGTGTGCCCCGGTCCCATGGTTGGATAGAGATGGTCTGTGCATCCATGATAGAAACAGATGCGACATTACGGAGTGGCTGAGCCGATCCATATACCATAACAGTGATACCTTCGACGATAGCCGGATTGGCACGACCGACCTGGAGTTTGGCGAATTCATCATGGAGGTGTTGTTCTGCCTTCAGGAGGTCAGAATCGAGAGTGTGGAGCATAGAAAATGAAAAATATGAATTAAAAATTTTTAAAAAGTTCAAAGACCCCGGGGTCCAAGACTTGCGAGATTATATCTATTTTCCCTTTTAAAGAAAGATTTTTTTGACAAAAAATAGAAAACGCCTACAATCCCTTTGTTACGACACTTTATTTCTTTATTCATTTCTCTTATGAATACTAAGATTCTTATCTCTGGAGTATTGCTCCTTATGAGTACTTCTGCTGTATTTGCTGCAGCTGGAGACTACAAAGAAACCGCCTGTACTTCCGAATACTTTACATCTCAGTCGTGTGATCTCTGTTTCACGGGAGATAAAATCACTCCAGGAGGACAGATTACCGGATTTTTTGACTCTTGGACCAACAAGAATCAAAACGAACAAATCATCTACAAGGATGAACAGACGATGCCGGAGATGGTAGCCCTTTCCTCTGGGACAGTATTTACTGCCAATCCGCTCGATCCCGAATCTTTCTGGAAGTTCGGTTCTGCAGTTATCTGGACTGATTCCGCAACAGGAACCGGTAAACAAGAGTTTATGCTCGATGCCGGGAAGACCGTTCGATATATCGAAGCCGATCTGGGGGCATCCTATACCCTCACATCAACCGACAAGGCCGGTGGAGAAGTTATTGGGATTCTCAAGTTCCCCCTCAATTATCACAATGTTGATACCGACGGGAATGAAGGAAAGAAAGAAACCGTTACTGAGTGTGTCGCCTATACTGCAGATGTTGCAGTCGCCCAAGTTACGCCAGTTGAAACGATTCAACCGACACCGGAGCCAAAGAAGATGACAACCGTGAAAACAGGACCAGAATCAATCGTCCTCGTTGCCATAGCACTCCTTATCGCTGCCGGACTCGTTGCTGTGAGGAGACGAAAAGCATAAATATACATCGTATATAAAAAATTGTAGGGAACGACACAATCGTACCCTACAATTTTTTTGTTGTGCGATTTTTTGCATTTATAAAAAATGTATGATATGATAGAAAAGTAATGTATTTCTTATCTTTCATTTTATGAGTACGAATAATAGTCCTGAAGCATCAGCTTCACAAGTAGTTATCCAGAAGACTAAAATAGAGGAGGCACAGGAACTTCTCAAGAAAATCGATGATACATTCATCGGTGATCAAAAATATTTTGACAGACTTGATACCCTTTTGTCTGAAGTTGATAAACAAAATGTGCAGGATAAAGAGAAACTCCTATCTCTTCTTGACGATGCCCTAAAAGAAGATTCCAAATTTTCTTGGGGCGACAAAAGGGACATCCAAACAAAGAAAGATAAATGGCTCGCAAGCTATGAAGATGCGGGGGTAAAAAAAGAAAATGAAAAAGTTGTGGTAGTAGGTGCCACAAAAAAAGCAGTTTGAGAAGAAAAAAAGAAGGTAGCTATTACAACAGCGAGTTTCACACATCGAGAAAAAGCTGGAAAGGATATGGATCTGAATAATGAGGCCATTAATGATGCTGATCCAAAGAAAGCACTTCAAGCACGTCTTGCTTTCCTCTCCGATATGGACGGTATGTCCGGAGTGGAGAATAATAATAAGCTCCTTGGACGATGAAATCAGAAGTATATCATTGGAGAAAAACAATTGTATAATGTTTTAAGTCATACCATCACCAGCCAAAAACAATTGGATGAACTTTTCGGCCGTTCTGATTTTGGTATTATAGAAAACTGGACAGATGAGAGCGGAATGATGGCAATGCGAGAAGATTTCCGTGATAAGGTCATCGCTCGTGCGAGCATCGTCGCGAGTATGGCACGTATCGTGCTCGGAGATCAAAATGCCGGTGCCGGACTCGTTTCTGTTATAGAATGAAGAGAGCAAAAATTTATCGAGACCCTCATGCAAGATCCTGAACAGTTTAAAAAAATCAAAACGGAAATCGAAAGTAATAGTCCACTCGGTACACAGATCGTCTCAACTATTATTTCTGTGGGACTTTGATTTTTACTCAAATGATTCCACTTCTCTCTCGAACATCGAGATCTTGGCAAATGACATCCGCTTGCCGCGATTCTTGGCGACAAAGTGAATTTCACCGCGAAACTCCGAATTCTTGAAGGGGCGGTACAATGAAATCTCAATGATCGAGAAACCCAGATTATCAAAGATACCCTTACTTTTTCAGACAAACTTACTGGAACTGTCGGTACCGATAAGGTTCTCACTATCCCCGAAGATATGCAACTTTCGGCAGATGAAAAGGAGCTCGTGACATTTTATAATGAAAATATAACAAAACTCCCAAAATGATCCGATATTGTCCTCATCGATGAGCTCGCACGTCGTCATATGCTCGCTCTCGCAAAAAATGAGGCTGGATGGAGTGGGAAATGAGTCGAGGCAGGATATAATCTCTTTTCGATGAAAGCATATGCTGCAATAACTGCCCAACATATCGGGAATCGAGTGGAAGTGGTTGGCAATAATGGTGCCGTTGCGGCTGAGGGGAAAAGTAATGCAAGAAAAATAGATCTTAGTGCTATGGGTATAACGGTCGAAAAAATTGATAAAACCAAAATTAAGTATACTCTCCCGGCTATGGATACCATTCCCGAGGAACTCACTGAACTTGGAGCGACGACAGAGAATGGGAAAGTAGTACTCATTTCAAAAACTCCACTTGATTTTCATCGAGATACCATTTATCATATCAATGGTGATACAGAAACAAGAATCACTCTCAATAAAAAGGAACAATCAACAATGGTCGTGTCTCCTGCTCTTTCTGTGGCTTCACAGAGAGGAGTTTCAAAGAGTGCCCAAGGGGCACGAGAAAAATTCAATGAATCAAAAACTCTTTGAGGGTCGATTTATGTAATGAGCCGTCATAAGGACAAATATCCGAAGTTCGATGCCATGCTCGTACAGATAGGAAATAGACAATATGATGCAGCATATGAAAATCTTGCATCTCAGGCCCAATATGGAAGTAAGACAGCAAAAAAAATTCTCTTATTGATTGATTCAAATCCATCGAATCGTGACCAGGTACTCCAGGCGATAAATACATACACGTACGGAAGTGCAGCAAAGAATGCGAAAAGTATCAATACAAAAGAGTACAAAAAAAATCGTGACAAAAAGACGATCGCTGCAGAAAATCTCCTATCACCAGGAAATGCAGCGTCTGAAGCATTTTTTGCTTCGAAAGAAACCCATACATCACAACACGTAAATATCTTCTTCCCAGAACAGGCTCTGAGCGTTTCGGTGTTTGCGACTCCAAAAGGTGGGACACATCGTATCGATAAATATAATGGATCGATTCAGGTAGGAGGGCGTCCATATATTGATGGAGAAAAAGGCGCTACTATGAGCGATGTACAAAAGGATAATATCCTCGAGAATCATAAATCGGCGGTGGAAAAAAATCGAGCAGAACTGAACGCTTATCTGAAGGATATAGCAAAAGTAGATACACAACTCACCCTCTCACAATATACTCAGATGCTCAAAACTTGAGAGATTCCAGAGGTACTTGAGGCACAAAAATTTACCATGACGAAAAAACCACAGTTTTTCGAAGCTCGTGCGATGATTAATGGGAATGTGTGTGTCAACCGGGTTGACGGTCTCGCATTTCCGACATTCCAGGCTCCCAAGCTCCCACCACAAGTTATCGTAGTGCCAGAGATTGCCACCGAATGACTTGGAGCTCCAGTTGGAGTATTGATCGCCACAACGACTGAGGCTGGTGTGGGAATCGGATTCAAAAAAGGAGGAGAATCAGCCGAACAACAACCAACCAATACCGTCCCAGGAGGAACCCAATCGGGTGAAGTTACAAATGTTCCTGGAGTACCAGACGCACCTATATTTTAATATATTTGTATGAAAAAAAATGTTCTCATAATAATTGTATGTATAATAATTTCTATTTTTAGCATTATTGTTTATAATACATTTTATTCTCCTCATCCGGTAGATTCTTGATATCTTAAAAGTACCGAATCAACAAACCTGTATGATGCGAAATGATCTGATTTCTAACAATCCTTCCATGAAAAAAATAATATTCTTTCTTCTTGTATGTGGTTCATGTTTTTTGGAGACCTCTTTTGCTCTGAATATCACGAGTCACGCAAGTCTCCAGACGAACTGTGATGGGGGAACGTTTCCACCTCTGGTGATCTATGGAACCGATACCTATCATCTCTGGGATTATATCAACACGACTCGAGAGGGGATTATCTCATGAAATTCGGAGGTTTCGGTATATGTTCGTAACAATAAAGCAAATATCCCAAATAGTTGGGTGCAGGTATCCAACTATATGCCGAGCGCCGGACAGTTTTATACTGTGTGGAATAATGGACTCGCCGGACTCAATATCCCCGCTCTCGTCCCAGCAGATCGGGATGTCCCTGTGGCCCAGATAGTGTATCGGGTCAGGAGGATGCTCACGGGTGCAAATAATACGTATAATTTCAATGGAAGTTATATATATGCAAATTTCACGAGCACTACTCCTGTGCAAACAAGTTTGGGCAATCTCAATAAATTTTTTGATACTTCCACTCTCACTGTAGATAATGAGTGTATTGCCATTCTTCCTCGTTGGTGCTGAGATAGTGTTCTCGACTCCGCAAATGGTGAGACGTGTGATTTTAATGATGCCTCTCATACGGGATGGTGAGTGAATGGATGTGATGCAAGTTGTCAACCTATAGCCTGATGAGGCGGGGGAGCATCGTGTATACCAGGACCAACCGTCTGAGTACAATCTGCTCCTGTAACCGCAGCAACTGTTGGAATCTGTCCTGTCGGCCAAACAGTTGGAGACTTCACACCTACGGTTGCCGGAAGTACTACCAATTATGTCTGGTCTTGTAATGGATCTC
>CAZCYU010000105.1:0-2737 GCA_964503165.1 uncultured Candidatus Peribacteria bacterium
TCAGAAAAGCACTACCGGAGCTCGACAAAAAAATCAAAGGATTCGCGTCCGATGATGCCATACTGACCGCCATAGAGGCACGGAGCTCCTCCGTCCTCCGGATCGTCCGCGACAAAGAAACCTTACAATCAAATATAGCCGGCATCTATCCCGCCGGCGAGTGAGCCGGATATGCCTGAGGTATCACATCGTCCGCTATTGATGGACTCGTTATTGCTGAGAAGATAATTGCTAAGTATTTGATGAGATAAGTTTTCTTGAATTCTCCAGTTCCTGCGGAACTCGTCTCTTATCTGATGACTCAAACAGTCCTCGGAACTTCCGAAATGCAAGAAAACTTAAAAACATTTGGCGTATTATTCTCCATACACCTTCAGAATCTTCTTGATAATCCCCGTCGTCGAATATCCACTCACGGTTGGGATAATCTGCACGTCACCGCCGTATTTCCGTACGGCTGCATATTCGGGGAGTTGTTCTTTGATATAGTCGCCCCCTTTGACATGGATATCGGGTTGGATCTTTTCGAGGAGTGAGACAGGCGTCTCGTCGGAGAATGGAGAGACGATGTCTATATACTGTATCGCGTCCAACATGAGCATCCGGGAATTTTCGTCGCTGATCGGGCGACCGGGTTTGGTTGCGAAATATGGATTCGTATCGCTATTCACGAGCACGATGAGGACATCTCCGAGAGAGCGTGCCTGCCGAAACGTCTCCAGATGACCCGGATGGAGGATGTCGAAACATCCGTTGGTGGTGATAATGCGTTTACCGGATGATCGCAGTGTGGCAATCTGCGTGAGGAGTTCTGACTCGGTAGTGAGGATCATAAGAGAGTTTTTTATGAGTATTTGTGAGGTCAATATATAGGAAATTTCATTTTCTCCAAAAAATCTTTTTACTTTCCCTATTTTTCACATAAAATCTCCCAGTTTAAAACCAAAATTTGATTCTCGATGAAAAAATTCTTCATCCTCCTCATACTTGCTGTTTCATCCTATATTTCAACGTTTTTTTTCGTTTTCGCTGCCGACGATACAACCCCACCAAAAGCACAGAGCATCACGTATTTTGACGATAATCACAATGGGAAAATCGATCGACTCCTCCTTACGACCGATGAGCCGATTTTTGGTCCGATATCGACACCGTATTCGACCGGGATAGCGATCAATACGCGCAATAATGGTTTCGTACAAACATGTGCTTACTGTGATATTTCGGAATTCGTCTCAGGAGTGGATATCGCAGATTCTGGTATCACTTTCCATCTCGCAGAACGGGACAATATCAAACCTCATCTCACGATCAATACTAATCCCGGTTCATCCGCCAGCGACCTCAAAATACGTGTCTATACTAATGCGAATCTCCACGATGAAGCAGGGAATCTCCTGACACTCACGACGAGCGCTTTTCCGAACTCATCAACTGGGATTATCGACGGTACGACGGGGATTGATTTCCTCGATACCGGATGGTTGAATGGAGCGAATTTCGCTGGGGCACTGGGTGTCCCAAAGATTGATTCTCGAGGAGTGGTCGGATCTCTCGTGTTGAATAACATTATCCTCGGCATCACCGATGTATCTTTCCTCGGAGACAGTAATATCCTTCAGATCGGCGCGTGATCCAGGATAGAAGGCAATACGACACTTTCTCTCGGTTCCGAGTCGCAGATCATCGGACCTGCCAGCGAGGTGCTTTTCTCGAAATCAGGATTCAGTTCAGCGTTTCGGACGATGTCCGGCGAGATTCTCTCGGATGTATCGACCGTGACAGAAAGTGGTGTCTATTATACCTACGGTGGCACACTTGTTGGATCAGGTCTGACACTCTCAGTGGATTATATTGTGGGTGATACTGTCGAATCGCTTTTCTCCGGAGCATTATCGAGCAATTCTACTCTGGTCACGCTCCCACACGAGCTTTCCGGAGGGAATCTCCGAGCGACGGTCTCGAAGAGTTTTGAAGCAGGGGAGAGTACGAGTTTTTCTGGAGTCACGCTCGTGTTCGATACTCTGACTCAGTCGAGTGTCACCTTCGCGGCCTCGATCGTCTCGACCGGATCTATCGTGGATATCGCGAGGGAGAGTGCGAGCCTCTCTGGGGTGATTTTCCGACCAAACACATCTGGGAAAATATACTATGGAACCTGAGAACTTACACACACCGGTACGGTTACAGGGGGTGCCTTTTCTTTCACATGACTTGTTGCTGGTACGCTCTACAACTATCGTCTCGGACTCGTACCGTTTCCAGATTGGGAGGAGATATTGTCTGATACTGGATCTTTTACGACCCTTCCAGCACTCATTCCCCCGCCCACGGCATCGATTGCATTCCAGAGTACGACCTATCTCCTTGATCAGAATCCGATCCTAAATGAATTTACCTGTGATAATACCCATGCAGACTGCAAGATTAACTTTAATCTGGAGTCGTCTTTTGGCACTGGGTATATTGCTTCGGATTATTTTTGCGAGCTCGACTTCGATCTTGATTACGAGAGTGGGGAAGAATACAAGTGTAATCCCAATACCGTCACTTTCCCTCGCGGTCATGATTATACGCTCCATTTCCGCATCATCCACACGCTCGATGTTGAGCTCGCCAGTGAACGCGTGATTATCATCCATGCACCGGCTCTCACGGATTCGCCCGTGGTCGTTCCGTCATCGGGATGATGATCTTCATCTCCGCCTCCAGATCCGGTCATCCCAGAACCTATAAT
>CAZCYU010000106.1:0-18479 GCA_964503165.1 uncultured Candidatus Peribacteria bacterium
CCATGCTGATCATCGTGCATGACCGGGATATCGAGCTCCGCCTTGAGACGGTCCTCGATTTCGAAACATCGCGGTGCAGAAAAATCCTCGAGATTGATCCCTCCGAAAGTCGGAGCGATTGCTTTCACGATGCGGATAATTTCTTCTGTATCCTGCGTATCGAGGACGATCGGGAAGGCATTGACTCCAGCGAATTCCTTAAAAAGGACACATTTCCCTTCCATAACTGGGAGTCCAGCCTCGGGTCCGATATTCCCGAGTCCGAGGACCGCAGATCCATCGGAGATAACCGCAACGGTATTAGATTTGAGTGTATAGAGATAGGCATCTTCCTTATTTTTGGCGATCGCGAGACATGGAGCCGCAACTCCTGGAGTATACAAGAGACTGAGGTCATCACGAGTCGTGATCGGACGCTTGGATACCGTATTGATTTTCCCCTGGAGCTCCTTGTGGAGCTTCAAACTTTCTTCGAAATAATTCATAATATGGGTGAATTAAAAATAATAGATGAGAGTATATGCAAAAAAGGATTTTTTCAATCTAAAAAAGAAAATTACTTCTTCTTTTTGAATTTTTTCACTTTTTTGATACAATAGGAAAAATTACCAGCAAACTATGACCACACAACAGATTATCTTCTTCTCGTTCCTTGCTATTCTATTCCTGGCTTTTGGGCTTCTGTATGGAAAAAGGCGGTACGATTTCCGTCGATCGATCGATATGGTTTTTTTGCGTATCTTGATCCCCAAGAAGGAGAGTGATCAGGATGAGAAAAAAGAAACGGTGAGAGATTTCAAGGAGCAGATCAGTCTCATGGAGCAACTTCTTTCGTCTCTCAAGGCGATCCATACGAAGAGTCTCAGGAGTTGGATTTTTGGGCAGGATTATATTTCGTTTGAGTATATCGCCTATGGGCAGGAGATTCACTTTTTCGTCGTTGTCCCAAAGAAAGCCAAAAATCTTATCGAAAAACAAATTAGTGCCTTTTATTCTGATGCGGTGATAGATGAGGTGGACGAGATCGATATTTTCGCGAATAAAAAAGTCGTCCGAGCGGTGGAGTTGGTTCTCAAAAAACCCTTTGTGTATCCGATACGGACGTATCAGAAACTCGAGAGTGATCCGATGAATACCATCACGAGTACGCTCGGCAAGCTCGGAGAATGAGAGGCAGCATCGGTGCAGATCCTTCTGTCTCCCATTTCTGACACGTGGCAGAAAGCCGTCAAGAGAGCGGAGAAAAAGAAAGGATCCAAATTTTCTTGGAGTCCTCTTTCGTGGATGAGTGGATTCCTCTCTGTCATGTTTTCGTCGCATGATGAAGAGAAAAAAGGGGATGATCATGAGAGTGAAGATGAGGATGGGGTGATGAAAGAGAAACGAAAGAAAACGGGATACGAAGCCATTATCCGTATCATCGCAACTGGGGACGATCCGTATATCGTCGAGTCAGAAATCAAAAATATCACCTCATCGTTTTCACAGTATTCCATCGCTGGAGGGAATGCCTTCAAATCAGAGAAGAAAACCAATCTCGAGGGGTTTATCCGTGAGTATATTTTCCGATATTTTCCTTTTTCCTTCTCTCACCGCTCCATCCTTAATATCGAAGAAATCGCTTCCATATTCCATTTCCCGCATTCCAAATACAATAAAACTCCGGAGATCCGATGGCAGAATTTCAAGATCGTCAAAGCACCGGTCAATCTCCCAACTGAGGGGATCCTCCTCGGATACAATAGCTACAAAGGGATAACTAAAGAGGTGAGAGTAAAGAACGAGGATCGTTTCCGACATTTCTATATCATCGGACAGACGGGAACCGGTAAATCCACTGAGCTCCAGGTGATGGCACGTCAGGATTTCAAGCTCGGGAATGGAGTGGCGATTATGGATCCACATGGAGAGCTCGCTCTCGACCTTCTCCCATTCGTCCCACGGGACCGTGCCGATGATGTTATCTACTTCGATCCGGCGGATATGTCCCGACCCATGGGGGTCAATATCCTCGAGGCGTCGACAGAAGATGAGAAGCAAGTCGTCGCTCAGGACGCGATGAATATCATGATCAAGCTCTTCGGTCCCGAGATTTTCGGACCTCGTATCCAGGATTATTTCCGCAATGGAGTCCTCACACTCATGGATTATCCGGGTGGATGTGCACTCACCGATATCATGCGACTTTTCACGGATGATGACTTCCAAAAAGAACGTCGTCGCACGCTCAAGAATCCTATTGTTAAGGCATGGTGGGACTTCACCTTCGCCAAGATGGGGGAGCGAGAAAAGGGCGAAATTATCCCGTACTTTGCGGCGAAATTCGGAGGATTCATCACCAATACGATGATGCGTAATATCATCGGGCAAACCAAGAGTTCCTTCGATGTGTTCGATGTCATGCAGAATAAAAAACTCCTCTTTATTAATCTCTCCAAAGGGACACTTGGGGATATTAACTCGACACTCCTGGGGCTCATCATGGTCTCCAAGATCCAGATGGCAGCGATGCGCCGACAAAATGTCGACAAAGAAGAGCGAAGTGATTTTTTCCTCTATATCGATGAGTTCCAGAACTACGTCACCGACTCTATCGAATCCATCCTCTCCGAAGCTCGAAAATACCGCCTCGGTCTCGTCATCGCGCATCAGTATCTCGGTCAGCTTCAGAAGTCCGATGCCCTCACCAAGTCCAATCTCAACCTCAAGGATGCCATCTTCGGTAACGTCGCCAACAAGATCTGTTACCGTGTCGGACCGGAGGATGCAGAGTTCATCGCCAAAGATTTTGCTCCGGTGTTCTCCGATCAGGATCTCGTCAATATCGACAATCGCAAGGCGGTTATGCGACTCTGTATCGATGGACAGGCGAGTCAGGCATTCTCTCTCATACCGAGCAATCCGTACACCGAAAAAGGCGATCCGATGCTTGCTCGAGCCTATAAGGAACTCTCTCGTCTCAAATACGGTCGAGACCGCGAGTTCATCGAAAAAGAAATTATATTCCGAATTGGGGCATAGAAATAATTTTTACCACAATATGACTAAATATATCATTTCCTTTCTCATTATTTTTTCTTCCTTGGTACCGGGGGTTTTTGCCGAGGATATGGCACCACTCGGGACGTATGAGTTTTACAAGCAGAGTGTGGAGAATTTCTGTCAATCAACCGATACTCACCTCTGGTCCGATTGGCAAAATGATAGTTTAGTACGGACAAATACCGTCGAATATGCAGATATATCCAAAGAAAATAGCGGAGATACGAAGTACAAGGAGTTCCTTGTCAAGATCAAATCCGATCCATCTCGTATCGATATGATCAATCTCACCAATCCCGCACCCAATTTCCTCGACAAGGCAGGATTCGTCTACAAAGAAACCATGGGAACCGTCTATGCGTGTGCCGTTCTCAATGCAAAAGTAAAAATCATCAAAAGCCTCCTTGATAATGTCACGATAGCCAAATCCAATATCAAACAGGGACTCGAGAAACAACGAAATATGCTCACCAAGCAGATTGACAATAAGTTTTGTCGCAATATCTCAGAGGGAACTCAAGAACTCTCGATCAAAAAAATCCTCCTCGACAACACGACCTATCAGTACTGTAATTATCGTCAGTATCTCTACTATCTTGATTATGCTTCCCGCAATAATCTCGATCTCTATTTCAAATCCAAAAATATCCCCAATGGCACCACCGATTCCTCACTCCTCAAGGAAACCGACGGAACAGCGACATATATCAAATATCAAAATGAGCATATCCGCCGGGAGATTACCCATGTAAAAGAGATATTTCCTCAGGCGATGGTCGCCTATACCGAGTTCGAACGCACCTACGCGTCTCACATCATCCTCGAACTCATACTCCAAGACTACATCGATCTCCGATCGACCCTCAAGCAACTCTTGAATCCCATCGGACAAGTCATTTACAAGATTTCGAACTGTCAGAGTACGGGAAAATAAATTACAAATAATTCATACCGAGACATGATAAATATAGGAGCTTACAGCAATTTTCAAACGAAAAATTTCGCGAAAAATTTTTTGAATCTGAAATCAGAAGATGATATTAAGATTTTTTTGGATGCACTCTCTTCAAGTAAGGATTTTTGTGTATTTGGCTGAGGAACAAACATTCTTTTCGCCCAACCGCAATATGATGATCTTTTGTTCGTCAGAAATTCTCAAAGAGGAGTTTCGCATTTATGAGATGGCCTTTTCGAGGTATCTGCAGGAGAAAATCTCACCTACCTTGTTTCTCATCTCAATAAAGACTACAATATACACACCCTCAATACCTTCTTTGGGTTGCCCGGTACCGTTTGATGAGCTATCGTCGGTAATGCCGGGAGCTTCGGTGTAGAGATTTGAAATTTCGTGAAGAATATAAAATATGTAGATGAAACCTGAGCTCTCATAGAAACCGATAATTATACCCATGAGTATAGAAGTTCAAATCTAGCATGAAAAAAAATACTTCTTCTGAGTGCTATTCTCGATACATCACTTATTCTCAAAGAGGGCATTAAAGAATGATCATGGTATATGAATTGGAGAATGGAAAAGCAGGAACACATCAAAACAACGGGAAGTTTCTTCAAGAATTGTCCGATATCTACTCAAGAGTTGTATTCAAATGAAACAAAATATAAGAATCTTCTCAGAGAGTTGGAAAATATCGAAGAACTCAAAAAAGAAAGAAAGGTTATGGTTGAAGATGGATTATTGACGATCGCTTCCGGGTGGATTATAGATCAGGCCGGACTCAGGTGATATGACATCGGGGGGGTCAGGATGTCAGAGAGACATGCCAACTTCGTTATAAATTATGACAATGATGATGCCTCTAAAATTCTCGAGCTTTCTGAATCCGTCAAAAACACGGTCTATAACAAGTTTGGGATAATGCTGGAGGAAGAAGTAAAAATTATTTGACATTTCTGTTAATATTAGTAATATCCAGAAATAATTCTTTTTTACATCTTAAAAATTTGGCTATGAATACTTCACCTCAATTTCATACTCCAGCTCCAAAAACTCAAGAACCTTTACGAACTTCTCACTCATGAGTGAGCAAACTCTCTGCCGTCGTAAGCATAGCGACGATGCTCAATGTTGTTGTACCAGCACCCATTTCTCCATCGACACGTAATCTCATGGACGATACTGTGGGTAAGGCGATGACTTTCGTGCCACCGACTCAGAAAACAGAAGTCAATGCTCCAAAGTCTCACAATATTCTCGTAAAATATACCATCCAACCAGGCGATACCATTTCAACTTTGGCCTGTGTTTTTTGAGTAAAAAAAGCGGACTTATTGAAATATAATCCTCAAATTACAGATGAGGATTATATAAGAGCGGAGGATATTCTTATCGTACCGAATCCGAGCAGGAATATAGCGAAGTGCACAGTACAATGAGATAAAGCACAAGAAAAGACTCCCCAAAACATACAAACAGTGACAGATACGAAAGAGATTCAACCCCTCCAGATGTCTCGTGAGGTTAGAAAGGCATTTCTCGCAGATGATGAAAATATCCTCCTCTTGGCAAAATATGTAAAAAACTATTATCCAAAGAATTTTGATTCTATCAAAGCATCTTCTCAATCCAAAAAAGAAAAACATGAGGCATATTTTGCACTCTATGAGCATGATTATAATACTTTTCAAAAGAGAGTATATGTACAAGAAATCAAAGAGTCTCATCTCGATACCAAAACTGCCCAAAATACCGAAAAACTCCTCGAAAAAGCAGGATATACAGCCACTGCCAAGGATTATCTTCGGGCAAAATCTCACGTAGAATCAAGCGGAGGACTTTATACGGAATCTATTAAAGAAGCACAAAAACTTATCAAACTCTGAAATGAGGCAAAACTCAAAGGAACACGATGAGTATATAATAAAAAAATTACAGAAGCGGTAGATACTGCCCTATCTCAAATAGTTTGAGATAAGAATGATATCTGACCACATGGGATAACACCAAATTGGGTAAGAAATGAGATAGAAAAGGGATGGAATCCTGGTTGTGAATTAAAACTCATCGATGATTTCGACGGACTTAAATGAAAAGTAAGAGATATACTTGCTGGAGCTGTGAAGAATAATCTTTCTCAAGAACAAATCGCACATCAATTGACTCTTATAGATAGCCGATTTGACAGTAAGATTATGTGAGAAGCGGTATTATTTTCATTTAATAGAATTTGCACTCGATTCATGAAAAAGTGAATATCCACAAAACAAGCTGTTAAACAGGCTCATATTACCTATAATTGACGTGGACCAAGGGCAGAAAAATATGCACAAAAGATGCATATGACACTCAGTCTTATGAGCGCGTTAAATAAGGCACAATCTGGATTGGTTGCCAAAAATACAGCACCTATAAAACTTGAAAATAGAGATACTACTCCAGTAAAACATGGAATCATTCATACGTATGGTATCGACCCAAAGAAAGTGAAAGTAGGGAAGGTAGAAACAAATCCAATTACAGGAAATACTTTATGTGCAAAAACAGCCTATGAGGGTCTTATAGCATCTGGTGCAGACCCAAAAAAAGTTGAGCGAAATGATGCAATTAAACTTCTTCGGAAATGGCAGAAAGGATCCAAGGGGGTTACATTTACCAAGAAACATGATTTAAAAGATTATCTAGTATCTCAAGCAAAAGAGCATCAAAAGATCTTATGAGATATGGTGATGAATACATCGGATTGACATCGGGCTTATAGTTTTTTCTGAACAGATGAGAAACTTTATATTTCCGACTGATATCGTGGAGATAAAAAGAAGCCAATGTTGTTTGATGATTACATGAAAAAAAACTGGGGAAAGAGTTTTACGAAAGTTATCGTCAATGCTCGCGTATGAAAGATTCATAATCCAGATGCACAATTTGTAGTGAAACAGAAACAACCAACTCCGATGCCGATCATCATGGCGAGTGCTCCTGCCGAAAAGGCCAATGTATCATACATGGTTCATAGCAATGGTACCATCAACCTCAGTCAAAATGTTTCTACCTCTGTTGTGAAGCTGACAGGCACTGTTGTGGGGGGAGATAATCATCTGCATACAGATGTAGATAGTGGGGATGATAAAATGTTATTCCCAGCATTGAGCTCTGCTCGCATACGGAATCGCATCGATCTGATTCGAGCACAGATTGATATATTACTTTCAAATGTCAGTGATCCAGTTGTGAAAGAGAGGATCGAGAAGAAACTCGGAGAAAATCCTGCATGGACGATGACGCAGAATATACAACTCCAAAAGAAACGATATATGAAATGATGAAATGTTCAGGCTCTTAAAAATGCCAAATGATTATATGCACTCCTCATTATGTGTGAGCAGGAACTTGCTAAAATGCCAGCATTTAATAAGATGGCCGCATAAAATACTTGAAAATAAAATATTCCTCGGATTCGAGGAATATTTTATTTTGTAAATAAATTTGATTTTTAAAAATACATGTGTTACAATTAATTGGTACGCAATTTATTTTTTTATATAAAAACACATATGACAAGCTGAAATGTCTGTACAGAAGTTCTTTTGGATGAGCATGGGAAATCCATGAAGATCAGTATTCCGGCAAGTATGACTTTTTCGTCGATACTCAGGGACCTTATCGGATCCCTTATCCAAAATGATACGAAGTTTTCATCGAAGTGGAAGCACCGCATCCAGCTCATGGCTGATGAACTCATCAATAATGCTATAGAACATGGCTCATCTCCAGGGAATCTCGTGAAGATTACCCTTACAATCTCCAATAGTAGTGATTTTGACGTAACGATAGAGGATACCGGGACAGGGAAAAAACAAATCAATGCTCAGGAACTCATGGATTTTGCGAAAGCAAATCGTGAAGCTATGACAGCCAATCCACTCTCCAACAAAACGATTCGATGACGAGGACTTGCCATGATCGTACTCAACTGGAGTGATAACTTCGCGTATCAAAATAATGAAAGTGGAGGATTGGTTGCGCGAATGTGCAAGAAATTCACTCCGGATTGTTGAGATACTGAAGCGCAGAAGACAGAAAATAATCCTGGTATAAAAAATCAAATTAAGGTTGAAGCTCTCGTTTTCTAATTCTTATATTTCCCCAATTAACTTATAAATACTATGAAACCAGTTTTTACCGTACAACTCTCTGGACAACTTGATCAGACGAGCATCCTCGAGTACAATACATCCATCATGGAACTCCTGACAAATAATACTGATCCGTTTGTCCTCCTCCTCGAGATGTCAGGAGTTGACTATATGAACTCCACAGCCATCGGCTATATAGCCGATTGGTACAATACTCTCTCTGAGAATTGAGGTGAGATCGTTGTTGTCGGGGCACAAGAAAATATCAAAGATACATTTGATATCGTCGGACTTGCCAATAGGGTGAGTCTTTATGACACGATTGACGAATTTAAGGCAGATTTTGTAAAAAATCAGACCGCCTAGTTTACTTTTTTATTCTCCAACTCATAACACACACAAAATGCAAATCAAAACAAAGTTGCCGCTCTATTATGCGGCCATAGGGGTTATCGTCATACTCTGACTCGGGTACGTATTCCGGAATGGAGAGGGACTTATTACCTCCAATATCAAAAATCAATTCCTCTCAAATGGAGAAAATACATCTCTGGAAATTGATAAGTTCCTCTACGAGCGACTCGTGAGCCTCAATACTCTTTCGACCAATACGGCACTCCAGGATTCTGTTGTGAATTTTTCGACCAGTAAGCTTTCTTCGAGTGAAAATCTTCGTAAGGCTCTTGAAGATTTCCTCCTCATCAATAAGACGTTTTATTCTGCAGAGATTCTTGATGCGAATGGGATTGTACTCGAATGAAATGAAATACTTGAGCGAGAAAATGTCGACAAGGCATACATCGTTCGTGAGGCTATCCTCAAAGATATCGGAACCAATAAATCTGGTGAAACCTTTTTTAAGAGGGTAAAAGATTCAAAAGATTATGTCATCGATACGCCCCAGAAGGATTCGGAGTGAAATATTTTCCTCTCTTTTGTCGTTCCGGTTCTCAAAAATATGGGAAATGAGGGGAATATAGAAGTGGTTGGGATGATCAAGGCCAAGCTTTCCATAGAACATATCGCGAAGATTTTCGCCGATATCTCTGTCGGATCTACTGGAAAGGCCTATATCTACACAACTACCGGCGATATCGTTGCTTCTTTTGACAGACGTGATATCTTGACCAAATTTACATGAAAAAAATGAGACATCACTCTGTATAAAGAGAAGGCGCTCATACAAGAAGAAGATAACTCCTGAGTGAAAGTCCTCGCAGTCTACAAACTCATGGATGGATACAAAAAATACAAAGGACTCGGTTGGAGTATCAAGATAACACAAGAGTATAACGAGCTCTTCTCTGCGCTTGATGGCATTAAAAATACCGCCTATGCGACTATCGTTTTCGTCATATTTTCGGTTCTCTTCCTCGCAGCCGCGATCCAGTGGCAGTTCATCAATCCACTCTCTCGCCTCCTCGCAAAGGTCCGCACTTTCTCTGCCGGAGATGAGAATGTGTACATCGATGTCGAGTCAAAAGACGAGATAGGAGTGCTCGCTGGAGCCTTCAATGATATGATTTTCAAAATCAAAGAGAAGACGAAAATACTCAGTGAATACAAAAATATCATCGATTCAACAGCCCTTGTTTCCAAGATCGATATAGATGGGAATTTCATCTATGTGAATGATATTTTCTGTAATAATGCGGGTTGTGAGCTCCAGGAAATCATCGGGAAACCACACAAGGCGATTCGTCATAGCGATATCACCGAAGATACATTCAAAGATATCGAGAAGACGATGAAGGCCAAAGAAATATGGAAGGGGATTATGAAGAATGTGCGTAAAGATGGCAGTGAATACTGGCTCCAGTCGGTCATCGCACCGATCCTCGATATGAATAACAATATCGTCGAGATGATCATGATGGAGACAGATATCACCGAACTCGAGAAGACAAAGCACGAACTCTTGAGCTCCTATAATAAACTCCAAGAATCCACTGATGCGCTCGTCGTAAAAGAGCGAATTTCCAAAGAATTCGAGCTCGCCGGGAAGATCCAAGAGGACTTCATGCCGGCGCCGGAAGATATGGAGGTAGAATGAGTAGAGGTTCACTGTGGTATCACCTCCGCGACAGAGATTGGAGGAGATCTCTACGATATCATCACTCGTAAAAACAATCCGGATCAGACACTCTTCTATATCGGAGATGTGACCGGACATGGACTCATCGCGGGTATCATGATGGCGATCTGTAACTCTCTTACCTATATTCTCGCCCAAAATGCCGAGAACTCCATCAAGGATATCCTCATCAAGCTCAATGAAACCCTCTTTCATAAGCTCCCAAAGAAAGTCTTCATTACTTTCCTTCTTCTCGAATACAATGCGAGAAGCGGTGCTCTCTCCTATGCTGGTGCGGGGCATGATAATTTCCTCGTATACAGAAAAGAGTCTGACATGGTAGAAGAAATTAAAACAGGAGGATCTGCCATAGGAATGTTTCAAAATATCACCAACGATGTGAAGGTAAATGACCTACCATTGGGTACTGGAGATGTTGTCCTCATGTATACGGATGGTATCCCAGAGGCACGCAACAAGGATGGAGAATTCTATGGTATGGAACGATTCAGAGAGAGTTTCAAAAGCAATGCTCACCGCAGTGTCCAGGCTATGTATGAGGGTATACTCAAAGATCTTCACGACTTCATCGCCTGAGCCGAAATCCTCGACGACATCACCATGTTCCTCATCCGCAAAAAATAAAAAAATTTGACAATACGGATTTTCTGGATACAAAGGACAAGTTGTTTTTCATTCACATGCACACTTAATAAAGGAGGAACGCAGTATGGAAGAGGCAACAGCAGAAAAGCCAATTATCATTGGCGTCGCAAGAAGGGGCAGTTATGATGTGCTGGTTACGCCAATGTTCAATCTCGCTAATGTGGGGCTGGAAGATTTAAACACAGCTCCGTTTGGCATTCCTGATGAGCATGGCGATGTGGTTGACCTGAAAGATGGGGATGGGTTTCCTATTCCTCTTAAGGGTACTACATACGTCACGACCGGGAACTACCGGACTGCTGAACTCCTGATAGGATTGGGAGCAAGGCGGATGCCAACCAATTGCATGACAGTGATGACGAGGGACAGTTAGTTTCCTTGCTATCGCTTATCAAAAAAAGGGTCTCTACGGAGGCCCTTTTTTATGAGTTGAAATTATCCGATGATTTCGCGTGGCTTGCTGCCGTCGGCGGGACCGACGATGCCCATGCTTTCGAGGGTATCGATGACACGGGCGGCCCTCGCATACCCGAGTTTGAGACGACGTTGGAGCATGGAAGTTGAGGCTTTCCTCTCGCTCTGCACAAGCCGTATCGCTTCCTCGATAATCTTCGGATCTTCATCGAAGTCTCCGGTTCCATCACTCATACTTCACCCGAAATTGCCCCGGTCTCATTCGACGATAGAGGCATCGTAGATGTCTTCGAGCATGGACGGATCGATGGTCCGTTTGATATGATTGACGACGGCTTCAACTTCTTCGGTGCTCACATAGACTCCCTGGATACGTTCTGGTCCAGATGATCCGACAGGACTATAGAGCAGATCTCCGTTTCCGAGGAGATCCTCGGCTCCGGTAGCATCGAGGATGGTGCGAGAGTCGATCTGACTCGCGACCGTGAAGGCGATACGACTTGGGATATTGGCTTTGATAAGTCCCGTAATGACATCGACGGATGGACGCTGAGTTGCGACGATGAGATGCATCCCGACGGCTCGTGCCATCTGAGCAATACGAGCAATGGAATTCTCCACTTCTTTTTTATTCCCACTCATCATAAAGTCAGCAAGTTCGTCGATGATGATGACAATATGGGGGAGTTTGTCTTTTTTTCCGACCTTTTCATTGTATTCTGCGAGGTTACGGGCACGAGATGTCTGGAAGACATCATACCGTCGGAGCATCTCGGCTATGGACCATTTGAGGGCATTGAGAGCCTTTTCTGGATCGTTGATGACGGGCGTGAGGAGATGGGGGATCCCATTGTACATACCGAGCTCAACTCGCTTGGGGTCGATCATGATCATACGGAGCATATCCGGAGAGTTGCGGTAGAGGAGACTGATGATGAAACCATTCATCCCGACCGATTTCCCGGAGCCGGTTTGACCGGCGATGAGGAGGTGGGGCATCTTGCTCATATCGGCGACGATATAATCTCCGTTGATATCCTTCCCAACCGCCATCGCCATATTGGAGCGATGATTGAGGAAGCTCGGACTTTCAAGGACCTCCCGGATCCCGATCATATCACGGCGATCATTTGGTACCTCGATACCGACGAGCCCAACCCCAGGGATCGGAGCTTGGATACGTATAGACTTCGCCTTGAGTGCAAGCGCGAGGTCTTTTTTGAGGTTTTCGATACGATTGAGTTTGACCCCTTCAGATGGTTTGAGGCGGTATTGGACGACGGTCGGACCAGCCTTTTCTCCGATCATCGCGACATCGATTTTGAATTGGAGGAGGGTCTTCTGGATCTCGAGAGATTTCTGTTCGATCTCTTTCGCATCGATAGCATTGTCATGGCGTATCTCATTGAGGAGTGAGATAGAAGGAAAATCCCACTTCCCAAAGTCGACTTTGACCGGTTCCTTCTTGGGGATATCATCCACGCTGAGTTGCTTCGGTTTCGCCTCCGGTGTCGTGAGTCCGCCGAAGAGACTCTCTATAATCCCCTTGTTTTTCTTGGTTTCGATGGGGACTTTTCTTTCTGCTTGTTCCTTCCCGCTGGTTCCCCGGGATTTTTTGAGGAGTTCGATTTGTTCCTCGAGTTCCTTGGCCTTGTCTTTATAAAAAGCATCCGATTTTTCGTCTCGCGCTTCCTCTTTTATGACTTTTTTTGTTTCCACAAGAGTTTTTTTGACATCGCCCATAGTCGGGAGATTGGAATGAATCGCCCCGAAAATCTTGCGGTAGGAGATGCGGAGTGTGAGATAGAGTGAGACGAGAACTCAACCGATGAGGAAAACAAGAGCAGGAGCCTTCCCGAGGAAATTCTGGAAAAAAGTCCCAAAATCAAACAATCCCGAACGAAATGGATGCATGAAAATACTCTCAAGTGACACGATCGATACCCAGAAAAGCAGAAGCCCAACAAAACGGACGGTATTCCACGAGAGTTTGTTGATAGCGATGAGCAGACCCAATATAGCGATAATCGGTGCGAAAATAAAACGATAATTCTCACCAAAAATCGTCGTCCCAACCGACGCCACGAAACTCCCCGCCGTCGATCCGCTATCGCCTGCGAGCACGAGCACCCCAAGGAAGAGGAGCACCCATCCGATAATCGTATTTCTGAGCTCGTACGACCAAGTCGGACGTGTTTTCTTTTTTTTCTTTGCCATCAGGGAAATGTTATAAAATAGTATTTTTCGCGAGTCTTCTTTTCCGTCGTTCTTCATTTGCCATGATACCATATGCGAGGAAGTACCGCTCAAGTGATTCATCGGTCTCACCATACTGGCGTTCTCCGAAAAAATGATCTGAAACTACTTCTCGAGCTCGACAAATCTCTCGGAGAGATCATTTTCGTCGCCATCTCTGATCAGCCATCGCGAGATCAAAGAGCTCATACATACGCCACACAGCCCCATCAAATTTCAGAGTATCACCCAACTTCTTCGCCGCGATACTCCGCCCAACTTCCGCACCGATATTCCCCATCTGCTCAACCGCAGACATCTGCCACCAAGAGCTCGTCTCGTCAAGATAGTCCTTATGAAAGGTGATACCGGGGATATTACGCATGAACAAGATTGGAAACAACGGATAAAATTTGCTTTTGAATTTCTGGATTCTCGACTCCACGTGATCGATTCCCAAGATTGGGACGGAGGTTGATCATAGAATCAAACTCCACAAAATCAGAAGTTCCAAACTGATCAGGATAGAGATTGATCCCCCAGAGATTATTCTGCTCGGAATCTTCATCAAGGAGGAGTTCCTCCTCATCCACATGCATCGACCCACCGATAGCCATTATACCTTTCCCGATATCCACCACCGCCTTACAAAGAATCTTCCCATCAGGACTCGAACAGTTGGCATTTTCTTGGATGAAAGAGAGAGGTATTGGGGTGCTGACAAGATGCATAAATTATATTGATTAGAATTTTATGTTACTTTTCTCTGCATTATAGCGAAAAATGAGAAAAAGCAAAAAATCCTTTGACTTTTAAATTGGCACGTATATAATGTGAGTGCTAATTTACTATTTAATCCCTCACATATATGATACAAAATAATCAAGAATCCGCTCAGGATGGAGAGAATCTTGAGGAAATCCTCGGGAAATATACCATCGATCTCGTGGAGCTCGCAAAGGCGGGGAAAATCGATCCGGTTATCGGACGAGAGGAGGAGATCCGTCGGACGATCCAGATTCTCTCACGTCGGACCAAGAATAATCCGGTTCTGATCGGGGAACCAGGAGTCGGAAAGACTGCCATCGTCGAGGGGATCGCTCGCAAAATCGTCGAGCAGGATGTCCCGGATACCCTCAAAAATAAACGAATTCTGACGCTCGATCTCGGGGCTCTCATCGCGGGGGCGAAGTACCGTGGGGAGTTCGAAGAACGACTCAAGGGAGTACTGAAAGCAGTAGAAAAATCCGAAGGCGATATTATTCTCTTCATCGACGAGGTGCACACCATCGTCGGAGCGGGGAATGTCGAGGGTGGAGCCGATGCGGGGAATCTCCTCAAGCCGTCTCTTGCTCGTGGGACGATCAAGGTAATCGGTGCGACGACGACCAATGAGTATCGGAAATACATCGAAAAGGATCAGGCACTCGAGCGACGATTTCAACCGGTTATGGTGGATGAACCGTCACAGGAGGATGCGATTGCAATACTCCGCGGACTCAAAGACAAATATGAAACGTTCCATGGGATCAAGATTACCGATCGGGCGATCGTCGCTGCGGTAGAACTCTCGATCAAATATATCGCGGATCGCAAGCTCCCCGACAAGGCGATTGACCTTATCGACGAGGCGGCATCGAGTGTCAAGATGAGCTCGACGAGTAAACCAGTTGCACTCGATACGCTCGAAAAAGAGATCCGATCGCTCGAAATCGAACGTGAAGCTATCCGAGCTGAGAAAATTCAGGATCCGAAAATCATGGAAGAACTTGAGAAAAACCTCTCTCTCAAACAAGAAGAGTTTCGGACGAAACTTGCCAAGTGGCAGAAAGAAAAAGATCTCATCATCTCAGTCAAAACCAACAAAGAGAAAATCGAATCCCTCACAAACGAGGCGCTTATATCTGAGCGAAATATGGATTATACTGCCGTTGCTCGCTTGCGTTATGGGGAGATCCCTGCGCTCGAGAAGACGATCACAGAAATCGAATCGGAACTCCGAGAGATACAGCAAAGCGGGGAATCCTTCCTCCGAGAACGAGTTGATATCGAGGACATCGCCGAGATTATCGCCAAGTGGACACGCATCCCGGTCGGTAAACTCGTCGAGAGTGATCGAGAGAAATATCTCCACCTATTTGAGAATCTCCGCACTCGTGTCATCGGACAAGATGAGGCACTCCGTCTCGTCGCTGAGGCGATCCAACGAAATAAGGCTGGTCTCTCGGATCCCGAGAAACCAATCGGAAGTTTCCTCTTCCTCTGACCAACGGGAGTCGGGAAAACCGAGACCGCGAAAGTTCTCGCAGAAGAACTCTTTAATAATTCTCAGGCATTTATCCGGATCGATATGAGTGAATATGGCGAAGCCCATTCGGTTGCCCGTCTCATCGGATCTCCTCCGGGATACGTCGGACATGAAGAGGGGGGACAACTCACCGAGCTCGTGCGTCGCAAACCATATTCGGTTATCCTCTTCGACGAGATCGAGAAAGCACACCGCGATGTATTCAATGTCTTCCTCCAGATACTCGATGACGGACGGCTGACCGACGGGAAAGGGCGAACCGTGAGTTTCAAAAACACCATCATCATCATGACGTCCAACGTCGGAAGTCGGCTCATCGAGACGACCACGGACAAAACCGAACTGACGAAGGGGATTATGACCGAACTCAAAGGGTTCTTCCGCCCCGAGTTCCTCAATCGTATCGATGACATCGTCGTCTACAACCCACTCTCCGAAGCAGTTCTATCTGGCATCGTCGATATCCTCCTCCGAGATGTCACGGCACTCCTCGCAGAGAAACATATCACCGTGCAGTATGACGAGAGTCTCAAAAAAGAACTCCTCCTCGAATGATACGAACAGGAATTCTGAGCGCGGCCCCTCAAAAGAGCGATTACTCGACTCGTCATCAATCCGCTCTCAACCCTGGTTCTCTCTGGGGAGATAGGAGAATGAAGCGATATCACACTCGCGATGAAGGAGGGGAAACTCCTCGTAAAATAAAATAATAGAGACCGCAGATCTGCGGTCTCTATTATTTTTTAAGCGAACTAGTTCACTTTCCTCAGTTTATCTGGATTATCTTCTACCGTGTGATAAACCATGTCTTGTATTTGTTTCTCTATTTCTCGAGTCACAAGAGTGTCTCATCCATTTCATTTCGACGCTTTTCGTAAGGCTTTCATGGCTCTTTTATTTGATTCTTTGAGTTTATGTATGAGCTCTCTATTGAGATTTTTTTCTAGTCTATATTGCTCGTCTTTACTCAGCTTCGTTTCTATAAAAACCCTGTCAAATCGTAAGAAAAAAGATTTTTCTTCGGTCATAACCGTTGCTGTTCTCTGATCAGGATCGATATAACCCATCTCTCCCACTACACTCATTTTTTTAATTTCTTGAACCTTTACTTTCCCTTTTCCCTCTTCGTGGTATATTCCAACCTCTCATCGTAATAATACATAGAAGAAATCACAACTTTTACTTCACTGTTTGATAATCTCTGTTTGGGGTGCTATTTCGACGGTAGGTATCTTTCAGCTCTTTATCCCACGTATAATTGTGGTGGCTTTAAATCCATAAAAAACAGGAGAATGTGATATGAGTTTATTAACAATATCCTCTAGGGCTTTTTCGTTCTCCTCCAGTTCTTCATGAGTCATTTTCGTTCCATTTACGCGCAAAACATATGTATCTCCATAAAACACGGCTTCTTTGGGTTTTTTGGGGCTGATATATTTCCCATCACCGAATACAAGTCAAGTTACTCCCACTCAATCTGTTGTCATAGTTTTAGTAATTTATAGAAATAAATGAACTTCTTAAATTTCATACGTCCGGTCTATTATAGAAAAAATCTCAAAATGTAAAATGAAAATTATTTATTCTTTTCTCAGGGACTTTTTTATCCCATCATACGGGAATCCCTTCAATAAGAGCTTTTGTATGATTTTCTGTCGTTCCTTTGGGTTGTTTGCATCGTGTTTCCGAGAAAGTTTTTCGAATTCGCACTGGATCGATCCAGATTCATCGGGACAGAGGGTCTCTATGAGTGAATATATTTCTTGTTTGAAATTGGGGTATTTCCCGGTCAGTGCCCCAGAAATATACCGACGGGATCGGTTCTTGATGAGGAAATCCTGTATTTTCCGGGTGATGGTATTTTCGTAATTGTTCCAAGAAGTGAAAGTGTCCCCGTAGGCTTCGAGAGTGGTTTCTATGATATCTATCTGAAACTTTTTTGCCTTGAGTTTCTGCTCTATGTAGGGGCGAGTTTTGCTCTGTTCTGTGTACATTCGCACGAGTCCATCGACCGTCCGTTCCTCGCAGATATACTGTCCCATTTCTGCCATAATAATATTAACCAAGGGTTCAGCGTTGGCAGATTTTTTCATAAGGGCTTCGCGTAGCTTCGCGAGTGAGGGAAAATACCGCATCGCATACCATGCGGCATAGTTGAGGAGGGAAGATTCGGTGGTGAGGATTTTGGGCATACTATTTTTGGATTTTTTTGGTGCCAATGAGTAGAATTGAACTACCGACCGCAGGGGTATGAATCCTGTGCTCTACCACTGAGCTACATTGGCATATTGTATTTTTGGCTTGCCCATTATATAGAAAATACGCGAGAGTCAAATTTTAATGTGATGTTGGAGGTTATTTCTTGAGCGAGAGAATTTTTGTAATGAAAACGACGATCACAATGAGGACAAAAAAGATGATAATCTTGCCGATTTTGTCGAGGAATATGGCTGCCATACCGAAGAGGAATGCGAGGGTGTAGACAAAATATCGGACGAAGTTTTCACTCATTCCCATGTTCATAAGACGATAGTGGAGATGGTGGATGCGATCTCAGGAGAGGGGATTTTGTTTGTTGTAGAGGCGTATGAGAATGACATAGAGCGCATCGATGAGGTAGATACCGAGGACGGCTGCCACGGTGGCGAT
>CAZCYU010000107.1:0-2709 GCA_964503165.1 uncultured Candidatus Peribacteria bacterium
GAACCTATAATCATACCAGATCCTGTTCCAAAAGTACCCACAACCCAGACTACCATTGCCGATCCTATCATCGTTATCCAATCTGGAATTGATAGTGCGAATCATTGTAAGAATACCAAGGACTGTACGGTCAATCTCGAGTACAAGGTCCTTGGACCCAAGGAGGCCTGTCACTGGGATTTCTCCGGTGGGTCGTATCTCTCGGGCACGGAGAATAAATGTAATCCAGGATACGTCCACTATCCGATCGGGGATTTCACGATTACACTTCGAGTGTACGAGCAGGGGAATCTCACGAATTTTCGAGAAAAAACCCTCTCATTCACGAGCGGAACCATAACCGAAATAGCGGCCGAAAAAATTATGCCGACTCAGTATCCTCCAGTGGCAGCCATCAAACTCCAGTGAACACTCGGTAAAACCAAGAAACAGTCGGGGAATAGTGTAACTTGTGTGTGAGTCGACGAATGTAGTATCAATCTCTCGGGCGAGGAGAGTTATGATCTTAATAAAGGCAAGTTGACCTATTATTGGGATTTCGGCAACGGTGAGGCGAGTGATCGGGAGAATCCGCTCGCGGTCAAGTACACGACAGGGGAGTATCGTGTGATTTTCAGGGTGACCGATCCGACCGGACTTTCGAGCGAAGCGACTTTCCTGGTGACGGTTACGGGTAAAAATGTAAAAGAAATTATCCCAACGAAACCCGTTGATCCGAATGTTTTCTCGCTCCGGATCACGGGTGTGAGTCCGAATCCGCTTGGCAATGACGGAGTCTCGGAATGGGCGGAGATCATGAACTCGCTTGGAGTCGATGTATCACTCGCCGGATGTACCCTCGATGATGACTTCGAAAAAGGGAGTCATCCGTATAGTTTCCAAGATGAAGCGATGATTCCAGCCAAGTCCAAGAAACGATATTACAAGCTCCAAACCCTGCTCAATTTCAATAATACCGGGGATAGTGCCAACCTCCTTTGTGGTGGACAATTGGTGAACTCACTTTCGTGGGATTACAGTGTCCCGGAGGGATTTATCGTGTCTGGGAAAGCGGGTCCGTACAGTGAAAAAGTACGAGTCAAGATTCTCCGAGTTATCGATGGTGACACGATCGTCGTGGAGCTCTATGGCAAAGAGGAAAAAATCCGACTCATCGGAGTTGATACGCCCGAGACGGTCGATCCTCGTAAAAATGTGCAATACTTTGGGATAGAGGCTTCGAATTATACCAAGAAAATGCTTACATGAAAGGAGGTAGAACTCGAGTTTGACTACAATCCTCGCGACAAATATGATCGACTTCTCGCATACGTTTGGGTAGATGGCGTAAATCATAATGAACAACTCATCCGTACCGGCTACGCTCGTGCGTACCTCCGGTTCCCATTCCGGTATTTCAAAGAATTCGAGAAAATCGGGAAGGAGGCGGAGAAAAATAAAGTTGGACTCTGGGCGGATCCAGAGGTAAAAAAGATGCTTGATGCCGAGGCAAAAGAGGATAAAAAAGCACTTGAGGAGCAACTCAAAGAAGAGGATGTCGCCATCCTCGATGATCTCATCGAGGTCGCAGAGGATCCAGATATCGCCTCCGACAAGCTCGATGCCGAGTTCCTCGATCGCTTGCTCGATGTGGAGGATGACAGTTCTGATGCAAAGAAAAAATATGCGAAACTCCGAAAAACTCTCGAAAAAATATCTCTCTCTTTGATCGAGATCACTCTCCAAGGCATGACCTCCTCCAAAAATCGCCATCTTGCCGGCAATATTTTCACCTGTCAGACCAAGAAAACGTGCAGTGTGAATTTCACTGCCGGCAAGACTCGCAAGGATACGATTTATTTCTGGGATTTCGGCAATGGTGAGATCTTTTATGGGGCCAATCCCAAGTCTCTCACATTTGGCATCGGAAGTTATCGAATTTCACTCCGAGTCCTCGATATGATCACCGGAGATATTCATGACTCCCATTTCACTGTCATAGTCCACAAGCTCATAACCGTCAAGAAACCGAAGAAACCAAAAGTCGCGAAAGTGAAAGTCGAAAAACCCTTGTCTGTTCGTCTCAATAATTTCTTTTCCAATTCCTCACTTTCTCCCATAGCGCTCTCTCCTCTGGATACAGCAAAATCCAGTACCGCACTTGCATTTGTATTTTTCTCCTGAGTGCATATAATCCTCCGTAAGAAGAAGATTATATTATAAAATTCTATGTTCCGAAACCTCCGAAAAATATTCTCTCGACCACAATGCATTCTCGTTTTTTTCGTTGCATCCGCCTTGATTGGATCGGTGTTTTGGTACTTCTCCAATTTCGCCCTCACACATGGCAATCTCGGTCTCGGATACGCGATCTCAGAACTCACATTACAGATATTGATTACGCTTCTCTTTGCCCTTTTTGTCGCGGCAACCGTGTATAAAATTATTCACTTTTCTCACTTTTCTCGCAAACATTCGGGAGCTGGTGTCATTGCTGGATTCTTCGGGACACTCGTCGTTGGATGTCCGGCATGCAGCATCTCCATTGTCACCTATCTCGGACTCACCGGAGTGGTCGGGCTCATCCCTGGCGGAGGAATGACCCTCAAGGTCGTGAGTGTCCTCATGCTCATCTTCACTGATATATATCTCCTCCGGAATCTGGAAGTATGTAGTATAAAGAAATAAAAAAAAATCTCATCTCTCAGATATCTGAGAGATGAGATTTTT
>CAZCYU010000108.1:0-2699 GCA_964503165.1 uncultured Candidatus Peribacteria bacterium
TTATTTCATATCTCTTCAACAGTGATGATAAAATCTTTGGGGTTACTGATGTCATCGACTTCACGGTACGTATCGAAGAAATCGGTTATATTACAAAAATCCTCTCGATTATAACGGGAGAAACTGTCGGAAATGATGCAAAGTGGGACGAATACCTCCGCCTCAAACAATCGCAAGAAAATCCCGGATCTGCCAATATCATCATCCAGACGGGATGCGATAACTTCTGTACCTACTGCATCGTCCCTCATACGAGAGGACGAGAAATCTCCCGTCCCCAGTCGGACATCCTCGCGGAAATTCGCGAAGTTGTCGCACATGGAACCCGAGAGATTACCCTACTCGGACAGAATGTGAATAGTTACGGCAAGGAAACTAAACAGAAACTCTGGAATGACAATACGATGAAATGGTGAGCGAGCGAAGAAAAAACGCCCTTCAGAGAACTCTTGGAAAAAATCAACACGATTGAGTGACTTGATCGTATCCGATTCACTTCATCGAATCCTCATGACATGACACCAGATATCCTTTCGGCTCATTTCGAGCTCCCGCGAATGTGTCACTATCTCCACTTCGCACTCCAATCCGGATCAGATGAGATACTCAGGAGGATGAACCGCAAACACACATTCGCCGATTTTAAGGCGCAAGTGGACTCTCTCCGGTCTCACGATCCCCTCTTCGCCATCTCAACCGATATCATCGTCGGATTCCCGGGAGAGACCGAAGCACAGTTCCAAGAAACCGTCGAGGCTTTCCGGCAGTGTGAATTTGATTTCGCCTATATTGCCAGGTATTCTCCACGTCGAGGAACCTACTCGGCAGACCATCTCATCGATGATGTCCCACTCAGAGAAAAAGCGCGACGATGGGATATCCTCAATACCCTCCTCTATGAATCCATGGCGAAACGGAGCGATCTCATGGTCGGACGAACCGAAGAAATCCTCATCAGTGGGAGTGGAAGATCCGGAGAACTCATCGGGAGGACGAGGAATTTCAAAGAAGTACGGATATCACAAGATCCAGATATCTCCATCGGGGATCTCGTAAGTGTGAAAATCACTGAGCGGGATAGATGGATACTCAAGGGAAAAAGAATATAAAAAACTTCCGGAAATTCGGAAGTTTTTTTAGATTATTATTTTGCGACTTTTTGAAGGGTATACTGTTCTATAAATCTTAAGAGGAACGGTGGTGGATTGATAAATGCTCGATTGGAATAGTTAATCACCACTCCGACATTGAGGGCCGTATAATCCATTTCTCATCGGACATATGATCGATGAGAGACGAGGTCAGATGTATCTCCATAGAGACTTCCATCAACACTGAGACGATCCGGTACGGCTGTGCCATTGCTCTTGATCGATCAAGCAAGCGTCACATAGACTCCGGCGATAGTATTGACACTGTGATGCACGACGATATTCCCATTTTTGACCACCCATGCGAAACTCGCATCTTTGTCAGCGTATGTGATATCTGCATTGATAAACAGATTCCCATTCTCGATGATGATCGTACGAACACCAGAGAGATTCACGTCTCCACCGATAGTCACATTCGCATTTTTGAACACTCGAACCGCTTCGGTATCGGAGAACTTCTCAGATTTACTCATCAACTCTCCGAGATTGGCGATATATACATCTGGCAAGATCATCCCCGATGGGACAAGCGAAGATTTTTGAATATTGGCATCTTCGGCAGAACGTCCGGATTCTATAAGGGTGTTAATTTGTGTATTGTTTTCGAGAGATCGGGTACTGCTTGAGAGTGCATAACTCGAATCAACATTGACTGTAGTGGTCGTAAAATTCCCATTCTGGAGATTATTCATGAAATTATGTACCACCGTGTCCACACTATACCCGACAGACTGTGCTATGAAGGCATTTCCACCGGCAGTATTGGCGATGAGTGGCTTCGCAACACGAATATGGAATGGGGATGTGAGATACTGCAGACTGGCATAAAATCCATTGGCAGGAATCGAGCTCGTATCACGATAAGCGATGGCGGGATTACTCGCAAAAGAATCAGTCTTCCCACGAAAATTCTGTAATTCACTTCACTCAAACAGCGGGAGAATACTTGAATATATTCTTCGATCGTAAGCAATACTTATGAGATTCCCAGAACCGTCATACTCACGACCTCCTGGTATTTCGAACAGGATGGCTCCACCGACCCCTTTATCATCAATCAACTTCGGAACCGTTGTCCCTTCTATGAGCGGAGAATTGTTCGTAATCGTGGCGGTTTTATTCTGGAAATACATAGGAATATTTGTCCGAAACGATATAATATCGTTCGGCGAAAATACCGGAACTCCGTCCCCGATAATGAGGTTATAATTCAGAATATTCACTGGAGAACTTCCTGGTGTCGTGATAGTCAGATCTCATGGCGGAATTGCTCCAGGATTGGTCGTGGTGACGGTACAGTCGATACACCAAGATGCCGGTGTATCACACGTTTCATATTGACCTGCAGCATTTGGTCGCTCAACAACGCCATTCCCACAAATACTACTGGATCCAGGCGTCGTGACAGCTCATCCAGAAGGAGGAGTTGATCCACCTCCAGGAGGCGTTCATCCTCAACCCGGAGGAGTTGATCCGCCACCTCCTCCACCCGGAGTATAACTTGCGCTACAAGATCCCCCAACGGGAGATCCATTACAAGACCAG
>CAZCYU010000109.1:0-6193 GCA_964503165.1 uncultured Candidatus Peribacteria bacterium
GACAGGGAGTGGATATGCATCTCTCACGGTTCGGAATATCCGTGGTCAGAGGACGATGATAGGTTCTGGAACAACCCTCGACAAACTCACTGGAGTGAAGCTCGTGTTTGAGAAAGATGGGACAGAGATGGTGACGATTATTGGGGAGATGAGATAATGAATCTCGTGATGTATGAACATAAAAAACAAGACAACTGCAGTTGTCTTGTTTTTTATGTTAGAACAACTTCTTAATCACATTGATCTTCAACGGAGTTTTCTCGAGTTTGAGATAAAAGTCCTCTATGGATCACTTGCAGATGAGTGGGAATTTTATCTTTTTGTTTTCTTCTATGAGCTTCACGAGGGGAATAATAATTTTCCCGGTCATCTCGTTTTTGTTCGACGTATAGCTGGATGAACAAAATTTACCACAAGGCACATCTTCTCAGATATTTTCGAGGAGGATTTCTAAAATATCGACGGTCGTATTCTGAGAGTGAAGTTCTTTTGAGGTGAGCTTCTGTCCGTCCAGATAGATTTTCCTATTGACGAGGTCAAGAGTGAGTCAATCTGGGGCATTATTCTCTATGAAGGAGATATCATTTATGATACTATTTCCTGTGTCGGTTTTGAGGAGATAACTGTTCTTGCTGATAAATTCCGAATATATTCCATCTTCTATGTTTTGTTCCAGGATGAATCCCTTATTTTCAATCCCGTCGATCCAGTTGGCATAGAGGAGTTTCACTCATGGTCTTGTTTCTTGGGTCTTTTGTACTGATGTGAATAAATCTTTTCGTAATCACTCGAGCGGTAAGGTAAATATGGCAGTACCTCACATAACAGCAGTATCACTCGGAGCCATTCAGAGGATTCTCGTACTCGCCGTGAAATTTTCAAATATACAATTGATAAATTCTCTAAATGTTTTTGAATTTTTTCTGGTTATATAATTCCCATATCTGATTTTATTGATGGCATCGATGAAATTTGCCATAGTACTCTCCGTGTAGGACGAAGAATAGAGTTTCGTCATGGTATTGAGTATCTCCAGACTTATCGTCCCCATGAGCTTCCCATACGTTTCTTTGAATTCATCTTCCTCTTTTGTCTCGTGGACGAAGGTTTTATAGAAAATAGGCTTCCTTACGGGGAGAGTATCTTTGAAAATATCTCAAAAATATTCTCTGAGTTTGCCCTCCACACTCCCTGTCCAGTTAAAAGAATTCTCATTTGTATCCACGATATAATCCGTCAGAACTGGTCTCCCTGAGTATATGAGTCCGTAATCGATAGGGATAAATGGAATGGGTGGGAGGCTTTTTTCGAGATTGTTGAGTCTGAATCCATACATCTTGATTTTCTCTACATCGAGATTGGAGATATCCTCGTCTATATCTTCGGTAAATGAGACAATAGGATAATAAGAATCAAAGAAGGAAGCTATCTGATTTTCGATTTTATTCACTCTTTTTCAGAGATCCTTATTGAGTTTCAGGGTTTTTCTGAAGAGCCTATCCACACTGGTGTTGGTATTGAGGAAATCATTTATATCTATATTTTCGCTATTGACGTAATTACTTCCAGAGTATACCTTCTCAAGTCCCATATTGATGAGGAGTGTAACAATAGAGCTGAAACCCAATCAGACTCCTCTTGATAATTCTGCCAAGATATTTATCTCTATTCCTCATTTCTGAGATATATGGTTCTTGTATTCCCTGTTAAAATAATCACTGTACTGCTGGAAAAATGGAGCGTATTCTATGAGTTTGCTCTCGATGAATGTGTCTTCATTGATATCGAGATAGGTAATCGTATTGAATCGTATCTCACTTTCAGGTATCTTATTGATACCGATATAGAGTCTGAATGGGAGTTTTTGCTTAATTCGTATTCACTTATAGTTCGAGAAAATGTCTCAAGCCCAGTTCAAAAGGAGGGGCAACGACAGTACCAAGCTGTTTTGCAGATAAAAATTTTTATAAATCTCTAAATTCTCCTTTTTGATTGATTTTGAGTTCATAGGTACGATGGTAAGAAACTAATTCTCAAGTCATTTCCCCGTCGAGATTATCACCACTTTTGCATCATAATCGATATCGGGTCTTTTGTCTGAAACAAAAGTGGCAAATGTTACGGCAGCTGAGTTTTCACACTTAATTCCATTTGCCTCAACGATGCCCTTTATCTTTAAAATATCCTCATTATTTACTTCCATATAGATATTTCATTGTTCTGTAAAGATTTTATATAAGATTGGTAAGACGGCAGTGAATGGGGTTGTGAGTTTTTCCGCGAGACTATTTTCTTTATATTTCTCTATCTGATATTCGTCGATTCAGTATTTGAGGGCGTATCAGAGTGGATGTTCTTTTTCTGGAGCTACTGCTATAATTTTCGTATTCATTCCGAGTTCTTTTATCGCGAGCCAGATTCCTATGATGATATCTCCACTCCCACAGGGGACCACGACATACTCTGGATTGGTATCTTTGATTTCATAGAAAAGTTCCTTGTACGCATTGATACTCACGGGCTCAAAGCTATTTGTGACGGCCCAAGTATTTTCCCAATTTTTCAGTCGTTCATATTTGTCGTACTCTTCCACTATTTGCTTAAAGTCACGAGGTCTCAGTATTCCATTAAATCTTGATCAATCTATGGTTATGACTCCTCACCACTCTTTGAGGGAATTTTTCCGCTCTTGTGAGACCCAGGGGAATATGAGGCTGGTGTAGTCTATTCAGGCTCGGCTGCAGTATCGACTGAGACTGTATCCGGCATTTCAAGCGGTGAGGCAGACGATTTTATCCACGCCATTTTCTATGGCGACGTTTATAATATATTCACTCCTCCGGTCCTTATGAGTCCCGTATGGATTGTATGACTCATCTTTTATAAGCATATTACTGAGTCCGAGCACTGCTGCTATTTCTTTGTTTTCAACGAGCGGAGTCTTGCCTGCTCCATAGGAGACATGTACTTCTCTGAATGGAACAAGACTATCAAATCATCCAACTTTATATCATCACTCGAGTATCAAGTTGCTGTACTTAGAATCACTGACCTCAGGATTATTGAAGGTATTGAGACTGAAAGGAAATTCTTTTCCGGATTTGACACATCTGAGAATCATAAAGCTAAAGTGATTAAATTATAAAAAAAGAGCAAAAATACTAAAACGTATTTTCACTCTTGGTGATGACAACTGTACAACTTATTTGAACGAGAAGCGCTCATTTAAGTCATATTTTCCCTTTACTAAAGCTAAATAGAGATTGCATAAAAATAATTGACGGTTAACGGTAATTACTTCTGTATAAGAAGTGTATTTTTTTCCCATAAAAGTCAAATAGAATTTTTGTTTTTGCCTGTAGTATGGGTGATTTTCGAGAGTTTTTTATTTTTTCTTTTTCTTCTCTGAGGAAAAAATATATACTGATCGAAAATTCATAGTATTCCTTATCGTACCACATATGTCCCAAGCACTTTCATATTTCCGACACATCACGACTATTCCTCGCCTCAGTAAGAAAGAGGAGAAGATTCGAGCTTTTCTCGTCGATTGGGCTTGTGATAAGTGATACGCGTACGTGATTGATACAGTTGGCAATCTCGTCATCTCTGTACCCAAGGCATGAACTGCCTCCGATGAGGTTGTTATCCTGCAGGCACATATGGATATGGTGTACGTACAGACACCGGATTCGACTATCGATTTTGAGACAGATCCGCTTGATATCTATGAGGAAGACGGGTATCTCCGGGCGCGTGGTACGAGCCTCGGAGCCGATAATGGGATCGGAGTGGCACTCGCGATGTCCGCATCGGAGTATCCGAATCATCCGCCACTTGAGCTCGTATTTACCATCGATGAAGAGGCAGGAATGAGCGGAGTTTTGGGGCTCGATTTTTCTCTCCTCCATGGCAAGAGCGTCATTAATCTCGACAATGAAAATGATCAAGAGATATGCATCAGCTCCGCTGGATGAATCGGTATTAATCTCGAGAAACAGCTCGACTTCGAGGAGACATGAGCTCCGCTCTCTGCTTTGAGTATTTATGGTATGAAGTGAGGACATTCCGGGGTCGAGATAGGTGAGAATCATGGAAATGCCGTGGAAGTATTGCTCGGTTTCTTTCAAAAAACATCCACCGTTCTCGGGGTTGCCGATATCCAAGCAGGGACGGCGAGCAATGTTATACCGTCGAGAGTCGATACGATTATCGTCATCTCGGATGAAATACAGTTTCGTCAGGAACTTTCAGAGTATCTCTCATATATCCGTACACAGTTTGACTGCCCGGATATCACTTTTGATATCGAGAAAGTACAGGAGAATAGGCGCGTTATTACAGATGCTCAGGCATTGTTTCGGCATATACACGCTATCCCGGTGGGGGTAATGAAAATGAGTGAAAAAATCACATGACTCGTCCAGACATCGATCAGTCTCGGGCAGATTTCCATAAAAGGTGGTCGATTGAAGATAACCTATCTTGCAAGATCGAGCAAAAATGATGAACTCTCGGAACTTGTAGAGAGAGTGGAAAGACACTTTCTTGATCTGGGATTTGCTGTAGAGCGGGATCGTGGATATCCTGGGTGGCAAGAAGATCCAGAAGGGATGCTTGTCAAGATTATCAGTACAGAAATCTCGCGCGTGACCGGGAATCCTCCCAAGATCATCGCACTGCATGCTGGACTTGAGTGCTGAGCACTCATCTCTGGCCTCGGAACATGAGCCACTGCCGTATCGATCGGTCCTGTGATGTATGATATCCACAGTGTCAATGAACGACTCGAGATCGCTTCCGTGGAGAGGATGGAACACATCCTCGAAGGAGTACTGAAGAGGTTGTAATCCAATATACAAAAGAAAAAGTCGGATCACTCCGACTTTTTCTTTGTTTTATTTTTGTTTGTAAGTAAACTATTTCGCTGAATTGTCTTCTTGATATACTATCCTTCATTTGTTACTGTCAGATTGAATGACCGAACGAGTGTCCCTCCATTCCCATCATTGACCGTTACGGTAACTGGATAGACAGTAGGTCATAAGACATCTATCGTCCCGGTAATGATACCTGTGGATGGATCGATGGAAAGTTCAACTGGGAGTCCGACCGCACTATAAGTGAGGACATCACCTCCGTCAGCATCGGTAACTCCTGTACTCGTATTAATTGGAGCAATAGCAACAAATCATGCATTATCACCCCGACTCACATCTGCGAGAGCTGGTCCGGTTGGTGCATTATTCGCCACCGCCACCTCAACCAAGAAATTGTCTGTAAATGTAGTCTGGTTTCCAGCGGCATCTCGGATGGTGTAGGTAATGCTGGCTGGTTGTGGTTCTCCGGTATTGTTGACTGGGGCAACATAGTTGAATGGCTTGTTGTCTCCGTAGTCTGAGCTGTCGAATCCGGTGATGGATCCGTAGGTAGTAGTGATGGAGACCATGGATGATCCAGTAAATAATGCGTTGTTGTCCTGCATAGAGATCGTCTTTGGGATCGTTGCTCCGCTGGCAACTGAACCTCAGAAGTTCGGGAGATTGGTGAGTGTTGGTGCGATGGTATCGATATTGTTGACGGTGATGGTTCTGTCTATGGTGTGTCATTGACCATCAGCTATTCTGATGGTACAAATATCAGATCCTGCTTGACCGGCAGCAGGGGTGTAGGTGATATTGTCTCCGGCGATGACAAATGCTCATTTGGTTCCTTGTACTTGAACTCCTGCTGTGATGGTATCTCCATCGACATCAGTGGCAGCAGAGAGGGTCATCCAGCTGAAGGTCTTGGCAGCATTGCCGATATCGGTTCCGTAGATGAAGCTGTTGGCTTCAGGAGCAGTATTCAGTTCTGCCACATCATTGACCGTAATAGATACAACCTGATTCACTACTGGATTGGTTCCGTCAGATACGGAGTAGGTAAATGCATCCGCTCAGAAGTAGTTGGCAGTTGGAGTGTACGTGAATGTTCCATCGGCATTAACCGTGACAGCTCCGTGAGACGGATCGGCAACCTTGGCGTATGTGAGAGGATTTCATTCTGCATCGGTAGCCGTGAGGGTTCCGTTTTTGACTGTGTCTTCGTCCATAGTAAATGTGGTGTAAGTTGGAACTGGTGGATTGTTGGCTGGAGCTCCGGCAAGTGTGGTGATTGTGAAGATATCACTGACTCCTCAGATGGTGAGGGT
>CAZCYU010000110.1:0-7109 GCA_964503165.1 uncultured Candidatus Peribacteria bacterium
TCAGACGTCGTTGTTGTCGGCAATCCGGACAGAGAGTTGGGGTTGGGATGAGGTATTTCTGTCCGTTAAAGACTGGAGATACTTTCTCATAAAACTCGAGATCCTTATCCGTAATCGGGAAAGAAACCGCACAATGGCGACAAGTTTTGGTTTCGACGAGGGTTTCGGTTGGGGGGATTGGGTACATAAATGAATCGAAGGTCATGAAATAAAATACTCTAGACTTATTGACTTTATGTTACCCTGTATTTATACTACTTTTTCACAGATTGCAATAGAAATAATTTGCAATACGAGGTTTTTGTGATAGAATAGCAGAAATTATCTGTGATGAATTTTTCACAACACCTATATTCATCCCCCTATTTTAGGGGGAATCAGGGGGTAATTACAACAATCATACCACATTTCTTCATTTCTATGAAATTTTTCGATTATTTTCACTCGCTCGGATTCTCGCAAAAAGAGGCGGAGATTTATCTGGCGCTCTATAAGCTCGGGATACAGCCGGCATCGGTGGTGGCAAAGTATGCGGATATGGAGCGGACGTATGTGTACAAGATACTTGTTGAGCTTTCATGAAAAAATCTCGTGTCTGTAACCGAGAAAGGGGGGATTAAGAATTTCTTCATCCCGGATCTATCGATCCTCAGGCGGTATGTGGAAAACGAACGGGTGAAATATGAGAAAATGCACGACGGATTCGCGGATATCGAGATCGAGCTCCAGAGTCATCGAAAATGAGAGACGTCCAATACACCAAAAATCACCCTCTACGAAGGGGGTGATGGGGTTCGGAACTGTTATGAGAACATCGCAAACGAACTCACCGAGCACGACTATCGGTCGTGCAAACTTTTCGCATCCAATACGCTCGCATCGAGATCAGGGAAGTCCGATACTATCAATCAGTATGCGAGTGAATTCCTCACCAAGATGGAAACTCAGGGTATCCATATCGATGCCCTCCTCGGGAATGGGATCTGGCTTATGGAATCGATCGGTCAAGCACACAACATCGATGAACTCCGCAATCTCCCCGCGACCAATGAATCCATTCAGATACTCATCGCCGGTGGGGTCGTCTATATCCTCATATTCCGTGAGATTCCATTCGCCATGAAAATCGCGAGTGAGGAACTCGCGGGAGTATTGTATTTCTTGCTCGAGAAGGTGAAGGGAGAATAATGATCTACATCTGGAATCCCATCTTGATACGATCAAGCCAGTGGATTTCTGGAAGAGGGAGTCAGTGTTTCACGAGGAAATCATACTCCATTTTCACAATCCTGTAGACATTTCAGGTGTCATCCCGTATAACTTTTTTCATGATTTCTGGATTGATACGCCAATCCCCGTTGGGATTGAATCCCTGGTAATTTACCAGATCTTTTGTCCTGATGACTTCTGATCACTCGGGGATATCGACGCTTATCTGAGTATCTCTCCAGAGATATCCTTCTTTTTTGAGTTCATCTTCCGTAAAAGAATCGTCTATGAGGTACGCCATGGTGTCATTGAAATAGAATGGATTGAGATATCCTGGGAAGAAATCTCCGAGGATTCATTGTTCGTCCATCTGTGCGAAAATCTGGTCAGCGAGCTCATACCACTCCTCTTTCGTATACTGTTTATTGAGGATACAGTAGGACTTGTTTTTGAGTCAGACACATCCGATGCAGAAAGAACAATTCCAGATATTATAGGAATAATATATACTCAAACTTTGACCGAGTTGCGATGAGCAATAAATATTTTTCGAATTATCTCAGACTCCATTGGCCCCATAAAAATCCTCAGAATTTACCCCGACATCGAGGCAATCATAGAAATTATTGATGTTTTCTCATCCAGTATTTATGACGTTTCTCGAATTTTTCGTATTCGCTACCCAGTATCCATTTTCTACATTTTGTGAGCGTATATTATATTTCCCATTTACGTTTTCTGAGAGGTAATTGAGTGGAGGATTTTTTGAAATAAACGCATAATTTTCCATGAATTTATCTTTTTTTGCGAGAACCTGTTCTTTTATTTTAAAGTATTCCTCTTTTTCTAATGGTTTATTGCGGAAACAGTATTTCTGGTTCTGGAGTCCGTCACAAAACAGACATTCCTGACATCCGATCAGGTTGGTGCAGAACCAGATATTGGAACTGTCATTGGTATATTTGGAATAAAATACATTGAATGAATTATTTATCCCGGCAGAAAAATAGATATTGTTACAGTTTGTAGTTATGAGAAAACTATTGTATATATTGGAGGAGTTGAGGTAACAGAAAGCTGAATAGGCGATGTTTTCCACTCCGAATCCTGCTACGAAGGTCAAATATCCATTTTTCACTCAAAACGCCGCATCCACATAGTCAGAATTTTCATTCCCATCGAAATCCATGATAAATTGCATAGGAACTATATCGAGGAGATTTTTGAAATTCTCAAAGAATCAGATATTGAGATCATAGTCGAGAAAATAACTCGCGCCATTTTGTGCCTCAACCTTATCCAGATTTTTTACTCGTCACGTATCTGGATACCTGCAGATTTCTCACTTATTTTTATAAAAATTCAAAACCGTCCAACTCGCGATATCTCTCACGAATTCCCGAAATGGTGTCTTTTTACGCTTTTCTTTGATGATGTTTTCGTAGTGGGTGAGTTTGGACATAGGTTTTTGAAAGATGTTTATATTTAAAATTTTTACTTCAAAATTACTTCCAATAATTCCGGAAACTCTTCGGTTCCCATATGTTTCAGGATATAATGCCCTCGTCATTCGAGCTCGATAACCCTGCCACCGAGTGCCTCATGAAACATTTCCAGGCCTCTTTTTCCATCCTCTCTTTCATTGTCTGCGGTAAACATGACTATTTCTCCAACTCTTTCCGGGATGGTCGTATCAATCGGGAATTCATAGAAATTCTTCTCCCATTCAGGAGCACTTTCGTTAATCTTCCAAGGAGCCACCAGAATAAGTTTATGGATTTTTCTTTTGGTTTCACCGAGCCACCGGACCAAGAAGGAGCAGCCACAGCTATGTCCAATTAAAACCGTATTTTCATCAACATAGTATTTTTCAAACTCCGTCTTATAATCATTATAATTGGGATACCAGGGCTGTGGCATGAGAGGAGTTTCCGTTTGTATGCTCTTTGCGATGAGTTGTTTCTTAATCCAAGGCATCCAATGCTTGTCATAGGTTCTTGTTTCGGGAGTCATCATTTTTTCCTTGTCATTTGGACATCCATGAATGATGATGCAGTTTTTGATGGTCATATGAGGATAAGATAAAATAGATGCGTGTAGTATATTGATTTTCTGAAAAAAGAAAATCCTATATTACCATTTTGATATTTTTGCAAATGGTCATTTTTGACTTCATTGCAATAATGTGTTACTATTTGAGTGTATTAAATTTTAAAAATTCATCGACAAATTTTCAATATGAGCACCTTTCATACAACAGACAAAGAAATCTCCACCCCATTGAATACACCCATGGAGAATCGGAATATTTCTGATCATCTGGAACTTATTATCAAAAGTGGGGATACCTCGGTGTTTATTTCTCCTGAGATGGGAGGTATGGTTACGCGTTTTTTGACAGAAAAGGTCGGTGGGGATATTAAGGATATTCTCTATTTTGATGAGGCGGATTTTGAGTGATCTGGGAAAAAGCCAAAAATTGGAATCCCTATTCTCATGCCGTTCGCATGACCGGATAAACCTGACAATATTGTTCGCCAACACGGAGGACTCCGAGAAGTGCCTTGGGTATGGGAAGATGCAACGGAATCTTCTGTGACACTTTCGCTGAATATTCGTAATATTAAAGATGAAGAACTTCTTTCTGAACTCAGGAATAAATTTGGTGAAGATTTGGATTTTAAATATACTATTCGGATTTCTATTTCAGATTGAGTGCTCGGATATGAAATTGCCATCAAAAACAATGGCGGATCAAATATGCCCGTGACACCCGGACTTCATCCATATTTCCGAGTCGATCCTGAGAGACAGTCAGAAATGACATCAAATCTCCCCAGTTTTGATTTATCTAATAGTACATGGGCTCCAGGGAGTAAGGCACTTGTATTTGATCGTCCCAAAACAAATGAATCTGTTTGGTTTACTATACCTGGGGTATGAAAAATAATAATAGATTGTGATCCGAGGTTCGATACGTTTCTTGTTTGGTCAAAACAGAATGCCCAAGGAGAGAAAGAGTGATATATTTGTGTTGAGCCATGGATCGGTCGTCCACACGATATCAATATTTCGGATAAAAGAATAAACATAGCGCCTAAAGAAGAATTACAACTTTCGGTGAGTTTTAGATTAGAAGAAGAAACTGAAACAAATAATTAAAAATATCATTTCTCATGATAAAAAAAGCGACTATGTCGCTTTTTTTGAGATTTAACCGAGTATATAAAAAGAAAATCTCCCAAAAAAGAAAATCTCATCTTGCTATTTTTGAAGAGGGGAATATAGTAGAGACGTGCCGTGGCACGTCTCTACTTATTTTTTCTCTTCTATGACTATTGTTATCTTTGCCTTACTTATCTTCTTCTCGCTCATAGAGTGGATTATCATCATCGATGTGGTGCTTTCGTGGTTGGTGCTTCTGCGGATTAATTTCCGACCGAGATTCATCCAGGCGATCACGATTCCGATGTACGAAACGGTCCGAAAATATATTCCTTCGACCTTTGCGGGGATTGATTTCGCGCCACTCATCATTTTCATCGCGATCGAATTCGCGACCAAACTCTTGATTATGCTTGATCCGAGTGTGATCGGGTATATGTCGAGATAATTTTTTGAAAATATTTGTAATCTCTCAACTGTTTTATGAAATCCAAAAATATCGATTATTCCATCTTCTTCATCGTTTTCTCGCTCGTCATATTCGGGATGATTATGATCAGCTCGGTGAGTGTGTACCCGTCTTTTAAGGTCACGTCGCTCATGGTTGCTAAATGAGCACTCTCGGACCCGAACAACTATTTTTACCTCCTCAAAAATATCACACACGTTATCCTCGGTTTCATCCTGTTTGCCGTGGTAGTCAAGACTCCATATACGATTTTCGAAAAATATGCCAAACATATTTTCATAGCGGGACTCCTCTCGCTCGTGCTCGTTCTCTTCATCGGAGTGACGTACAATGGAGCCAGAGGGTGGATCAATGTGCCGTTTCTGCCATTTTCTCTGCAGCCGGTTGAGTTTATGAAATTTGGACTCATTATCTATCTTGCCCACTTTCTCAAGCGTCGCCAATCGCAGATGAGTAATTTGGAAAACGGTTTCATCCCGTATATGGCCAATTTCATGATCATTATATTCCTCCTCATCCTCCAGCCGGATTTCTGATCTATCCTCATCCTCACGCCCATTGTGGTCATTATGTTTTTCGTCGGGGGAGGGAATGTAAAACACCTCATGGCATCCGCGCTCATATTCTTCATTTTCGCGATTTCTATCTATGGTCTTGGGAAACACAGTGATGATACGAATCGAAATTCTCTCTCATATATCACGGATCGGGTTGATAACTTCCTCGCCGACAATCAGACGGCGATCCAAAACAAAACCATCAATTTCCAGACGGAGCAGGGACTCATCGCGATTGGAAGTGGCGGATTTTTCGGTCTCGGGTTCGGCAAATCGATACAGAAATTCGGATACCTTCCGGAGGTCGAATGAGATTTTATCTTCTCGGTTATTGCCGAAGAACTCGGATTCGTCGGGATACTCTTCCTCGTGTGACTCTACCTCTACATCTGATGGCGAGGATTCCTTATCGCCCAGGTGACCGATGATCTCTTCGGCAAATACGTAGCCACCGGGATCACGACCCTCATCCTGACCCAGTCCTTTATCAATATGGGCGTCAATCTCAATATCCTTCCTCTGACGGGGATCACACTCCCATTTATTAGTTATGGTGGATCCTCGCTCCTCTCGCTCCTCCTCGGGGTTAGTGTCCTCCTCAATATCTCCCGCAGTGCCGATTATTCTCGTGTCGAGAAAAATACCGGACTGTTTCGGAGGAATCGGGTGTAGCTTTTTTCTTGCATTTTCTGATAAATCTCTATCATAACCAACAGTTTTAATTATTAAATCTTCATATCCCTATGGAAACACTCATCATTATCCTCCTCCTTGTCCTCGTCGTATCCATCGGGTATGTGATTTTTCTCTTTTCCAAAAAAACGGAGACTGGTGAATCTGGCGATAAAATAGCGATCCTCGAACGAGAAAAAATGAATATCCTCGAGGAAAAAATTCGATTGGAAGCCGATTTTAATAAAAACAAAGAAGAATTCTGAAGGATAAAAGAGGAACTGAAACAGATTACTACCGAACGAGATAATTTCCAGTGAAAAAGCAAACAATTATATATCGAAAATGAGAGACTCCTCAAGGATAAACAGTATATAGAAAAGGAAAATGCCGAACTTAGAACAAAAACAACAAAACAGGAAGCCGAAGATACCCGAAAACAGAAAGAGTTCGAAGAACGCATCAATAAGCTCTCGCATGCCGAGAAAGCCCTCGAAGATGAGCGACAGAGGATCCGACGAGAAGATGAGGCGGAACAAGCGAGTATCCTCGAGGAGCAGAATCGTATCTGGAATGATCACGAAACGCTCATACTCGCACGTCTACGTGAGACCTGTCAGAAGTCTTCACTCGGATTTACGTTCCACGATAATACCAATCTCCCTGCCGAATTCACCAAACTCAAACCGGATTTCATGGTCAATGTCCTCGGTCAGTATATTATTTTCGATGCGAAAAAATCTAAGAGTATCAAGACCTATATTCCCGATCAGGTCAAATCCACCGCCAAAAAATACAAGGATATCCCCGATATCTATCCGACGGTTTTCTTCGTCGTACCATCGGACGAGATTGCCGATCTCAGAACCCTCTCATTCATCGAGGAGGGATTCTCATTCTTCATCATCTCCGCAGATGCGATAGAGCCGATTCTCGCCAATTTCAAGAAGATTAGCGAATACGACACCATCAAGGATTTCGATCCTCAGGATCGCGAGACGATCGTCAACCTCATCGCCAACTACGACCGCCATATC
>CAZCYU010000111.1:0-9182 GCA_964503165.1 uncultured Candidatus Peribacteria bacterium
GGAACGCTTCGGGTAGCCGAACTTGGTGTAGGTTGTGAGGGCTTCGATTTCGATGAGAATCGGACGATTCCCTTCGAGCGTGATAGTGAGAGCTGACCCAGAGAGGTGCTCATTTTCTCGATCGATGAACTCGAGTCCGGGATTGGCGATATCGATGAGTCATTTTTCTGTCATACGAAACAGTCCAATCTCATCGGTCGGACCGAAGCGATTCTTGAGAGCTCGGAGGATACGATAATCCTCGTACTTGCTCCCCTCGAGGAAAAGAACGGTGTCGACCAAGTGTTCGAGGATCTTGGGTCCCGAGATGGTCCCCTCCTTGGTCACATGTCCGATGAGGATGATCGAACGTCCGGTTCGTTTGGAGAACTCCATGAAGACCTCGGTCACATATCGGATCTGTCCGATACTCCCCGAACCGGAAGTAATATCGAGTGAGCTCATCATACTCACTGAATCAACGACGATGAGCTCGGATGGATCCTTTTCAAGTGTTTCGATAATATCTTCAAGTGTGTGGGCAGTGAAAATTCTGATGTGTTCGTTGTGAATCCCAAGCCGGTTGGCACGCTCGGATATCTGATGGATGTTTTCTTCGGCGGATACGTATATTGCAGTCCTGATAGAATCTTTGGAAGTCTCTCAAAAATGATGAGATTCGAGTGAAGAATGAGTACCGGAATGAGTCGTACTTTGTTTCGGTACGGCGAATGAGGAAACGGAATTCTGAGCTTGAATATCGCATTTTTCAGGGACTTCTCCGGCGTACCAGTCGGTAATCTGGAGAGCGAGTGTCGATTTCCCGATGCCCGGTTCTCCCGAAAGGAGGATGAGACTCCCCGGAGTGAGACCATCTCCGAGGACGGTATTGAGTTCCTCACTTTTGAGACGGATTCGAGAAAGCGCCTCCTTGGTCGGAAGGATATTGAAAATCTGTCGCTCTTTTCCCGTGTTTCATTTTTTACTCTTCGGAGATGATGCGCCGACCTCCTCATCGAACGTATTCCATCCACCACAGGCCAGGCATTTCCCTTGCCATTTTTGACTCGTATTTCCACATTCGCGACATCGAAACATAAAAGAAATGAGTTAAGGAAAGAAAAAATATAAAAGAATGAGGATATTCTCATGAAAAATGAGTACCGGAGCGAGGCGTACGCTGTACGGTGAGCGAGGAAACGGAATTTTGAATGTGAAGATCGAAATTATTTTATGTTTTTAAAAAACATCCTCGATGCCGTTGTAACTCCATTTGTATTCTCTTTCTGCGGTAATCGCTATCTCCCGACAAATGGGGGAAATAACGTATGTAGAGGCGTGTATGGTACGGAAACCATACCACTCGCACTCTACCGAAAGCGTACAAATTTGTAGAGAAAAAATCGGAGCAGATGCACATGCATCTGAAGATGTGCTATGAGTATATATGTTTTTCTGGAAATTCCAAGGGAATTATTTTCTTTCTACGAATGCATCTTGACTTTTATTTATTTGTAAATATATTGATGCTCATTCTAACTTTTTATTCTTTTATATATGAAGAAGATTACAATGGTAGGTTCATTATGAAAAGAAAATATACGCCTCGAAATGACTGCACTGGCTGATTTTATCATACTTGCCGAAGATAACACAGATGAAACTTGGGCAAAAATTGATGCTCATCTTCCAGAATATTCGAATATGAAGTCCTTTGTCTCTTGGGCAAGAATGAATTTATTCGATGAAAATTATGCACTTCGAGATCTTGCAGCAAGTATTCTCTCGATATCAGAAACTGAACTCTCACAACAAGATATCGATAATCTCACGAAGCTTATGAATGAGGAATATGGAGAAAATCCCTATCCGAGTTTCCGAGCCGCTCTCGTACTCGCAAAGAGATTGGGTGATGAGCGGATTTTTGTATTGGGTGAAGCCGTGAGAATGAAAATTGTAGCCTTTCTGGAAGACGAGGCTGTTTGAGATATTGCCAAAAAGACTCTCGAAGAAATGTACTAAAAATGCGTAATGTTAGACCCAAATTTTACCAGCAATGCAAGCTTATTTTAATAATTGTTTTGCAATTATGGAGAAAGTACAAATTCCAAGGGAATTATTTTGACTTTGCAAGAAATTTCGGTACTATCAAAAATATCTTCTTCTAATTTAAAAATGAAAAAATTCCCATCCATTCTTGATAAGCTTTTCCCTTGAGATAAAACCTCTGCTTGTGGAAAAATAATGGAAGTATATGCTCAGAAAGCATATACTATTATTGATTTCCTCTATTTTGCCAATACTGTTTTTAATTGACTTGATCAAGATACAAGAACTAATAGGCAAGAAAGATATGTTTCATCTCTTGAAAATGCCGATATTCTCCTCCCTGATGGAATTGCTATAGAGTTACTCTATAAAAAATATTTCGGAAAAAAACTCTCAAATCTCAATGGGACAGACTTTTTACCTTATTTTTTATCATATCTTAAAACAAAACAGAAGGTAAGTGTTATACTCTATTGAGAAAGAACGTCTGTTTGAGAAGAAGTAAAAAAATACATAGAAAATACTTTAAAACATCCTGTTATATTCCATAATGACGGATTCAAGGAATTTGATTGGAATGCACTTGAAGATATTTTGGAAACACGAGAAAAAAATGAAACACAGGTACTTCTCGTTGGACGATGAACTCCACTTCAGGAAATTTGGATCGAAGAAAATCGTGATAAAATAGAGGAGCATAAACTCATTACTTTTGGAATTGGAGGACTTCTGAGTTTCTGGGCAGGTACTGAGAAACGTGCTCCGGAATGGATCCGTAAAATACGATGAGAATGGCTCTATAGGGCTATAACTCAACCAAGAAAGAATCTCAAAAAAACTCTTGTGAGTTTGAAACTCTTCTGATATCTTTTAGGAAAATAATCTCGCAAGCGAGATTATTTTTTATCCTGTTCCTTGAGTGCAAGTTGCCCACAGGCGGCATCGATATCGTCGCCCATGGTGTGCCGTATGGTGGATGGAACTCCGACTGCCTCAAGTGCGTCTTGGAACTTCTTAATCATGATCTTTGAGGTTGGTCGCATCGGCAACCCCCTTTCATCCCCCCTTATCAAGGGGGAAATGACTCCCTCTCCCGGATTATACGGGATAAAATTCACGTGTGCAAGACGACCCTTCAGGAGATTCGCGAGAGCAGTGGCATATTCTGGACGATCGGTGAGCCCATTGATCATGATGTATTCGTAAAAAACGCGCTTATTGGTTGATAGAGTATATTCATCGAGTGCTTTCATAAGGTCTGCGAGCGGATAGGTCTGTTCGACCGGCATAATTTTGCATCGAGCTTCATCGGTTGGGGCATGGAGTGAGATGGCGAGCGATGTCTGTGGGAAATCCACAGCAAACCGTTTAATTCCTGGGATGATACCACAGGTCGAGACGGTGATGCGACGATTGGAGAGGTCGAGTTTCTTTTGGGCACAGGCAATTTCGATGGATTGTTTGACAGCGTCGTAGTTGAGGAATGGCTCCCCCATGCCCATATAGACGACATTACGGAGTTTTTTGTCCTCGAGAGCGAGCTCGTGCACGGCGATCATAATCTGCTCGACGATCTCGTGGAACTCAAGATTGCGCGTGAGTCCGAGCTTACCGGTCGCACAAAATGTACACCCCATCGGACACCCAATCTGTGAGGAGACACAGAGAGTATTACGTCCCGAGAGATGTCGCATAATAACCGCTTCCATGAATGTACCGTCACTTGTTTCGAGGAGGAACTTGGTTGTCTGTCAATCGGGAGAAGTAACCGTCGATTTGACGGTGAGAGATGTGAAAAAACAATGCTCTTTGAGGAGTTCTCGGAGCTCCTTCGGGATGGTCGTCATCGCCTCAAAATCGGTCACGAGGTCTTTATAGATCGCATGTTCTATCTGTGTATAGCGAAAACTCTTCTGTCCATGTTCGGACAAAAGGGTTTTGAGCTTGGATTCGTCGTGGATGGAAAACATTAGAAACTCATTAAAATCATAGCAACGATTATTCCGATAATACTTCCAGCAAAAGCCTCAGAAGGAAGATGTCCAATAGATTCATTGAATTCATATTTTTTCCCCGATTCTTTATTGCATTTGAGACTATTAAGGGCTCGAGCATGGAGTCCTGCTTCAAATCGAACATTGATAGCATCATAGATAATAATCATCGAAAAGATGAGAGCAATGGCAAAGAGGTCAGAAAATATCCCATATTTGATTCCTATCGCTGTTGTAGCACTCGTCACGAGGGCACTATGGACACTCGGCATACCACCGGATCCGAGAGTTTGTGAAACAGAGAAAGTTCCCCGCTTGATTCCGTAAATCCCTTTAATAATAACAGCAACAATCCATGCAACTGCCGATATAAAGATGATGTAATTGGAAAAAATATGCATAAATTGAATGGATTTCTAAAGACTAAAACTTATTTTATTTCAACAATCTTGTATTCAAATGTCCCTGCTCCTGCTTGCCCTTTCACTGTGTCACCAACCGTTTTCCCGATGAGTGCTCGACCGATTGGAGACTCATTAGATATCTTGTTTTCGAAAATATCTGATTCGGTGGAACCGACGATATGATACACTTCTTTTTTATTGTCTTCCGGAGAAGTGATGGTCACGAAGCTTCCAACATTCACACGGTTTTGTTTTTTTGTTGTTTTTTTATCATCAACGAGTTCATAATCCTTGAGGATTTCTTCGAGCTCAATAATCTTGAGTTCTGTCTGAGCCTGTTCATTTCGAGCATCCTCGTATTCTGAATTCTCTGAGAGATCCCCATATGATATAGCCTCTTTGAGCTTCTCGGCTACTTCAAGACGTTTGACTTCCTTGAGATACTGAATCTGATCCTGTATTTCCTTGAGACCTTCTTTGGTAAGGAGTGTTGTTTTGGACATAAAATATAAGAGTTAAAAAAGTAGATATAGGGTAAATTATTCTTTTAAGAGTATATTTTTGAGTGTTGGATAATAACTCTTCGGAACCTCGACACCGATTGCCCGACCCTCCATGGCTGTGACGAAGCGAATCGTCGAATCTTTGCGGGTAGGGTTCAAGAAAAAGGTATATCAGAAGAATTGGTCCGTTTCATTGATTTTATACACACTGCTCGTGAGTTTCAGATTCGCGAGCATAGTATCATATGTTTCATCAAATGCATAAACTTTTATTTTTTTCTTTTCATCTACATATGTAGTGAATGGGATTTTATTAAAAAGATAGATATTGAACATCCCCTTGTTTTCAGTCTTCTTAAGATCGATATCCGGCATAATCTTGGCGAGAAATAGTCCGGAAAGGGGAATATTTGGTTCAATCGGCGTATTTATTGTTGGAACAATAATCTGATTAATCTGTGCCCCCGAATGAGTCGTCACCACAGATCATGTCGCAACCGAACCTGTCTGGGTCGGGATAATCACGGTTGTACCGGTATTATTCTCCATCACCATAGCTCCGGTTTTCACGAGTACTATTGATCCTGTGAGTTCTGTTGATTGTTGTGGAATCGTCTTATTTTCATCTACTGGTGTTGATATCTTTTTCCCGATTATCTTCTCTCTCATGAGGATGAGATTTTCCCTATAGGAAGGAACTGTGAGCGATATCACGATATTGACAACGAAGATTATCACAATACCGAGAAGGATGTAGGAAAAAGTACGCATAAACAAATGGTTAATCTCTATTTTCTATTTTTTCTTTTTGATATGAGCAAAGTCGACCTCAACCGGAGTATCACGTCCGAGCATATTGATATTGATTTTCACGAGTCCTTTTTCTTCACTTATTTCACTTACTTTTCCCTCACTTCCTTCGAATGGACCGCTCTTGATGATAACATATTCTCCAACCTGGAAATTGATTTTAAATTCTTCTGTCTTCTCAGAGAGGACTCCCTTGAGACGATCGAGCTCTTCTCCACGAACAGGAACAGGAACAGTCCCAGCACCGAGGAATCCGGTGACATTCGGAGTATTGCGGACGATATACCAACTCTCATTGGTGACGACCATCTTTACGAGAATATACCCTGGGAAGATATTTTTTTTCTTTTTTACTTTTTCTCCGTTCGCTTTCACCGAGATGGTGTCGTGTGTCGGGACGAAAACCTCGAGGATGAAGTCCTCAAGATTGAAGGCTTCTCGTCGTTGCATAAGGGATTGTCGAACATTTTCTTCTGTTCCAGAAATCACACGGATAACATACCATTCGCCTTTTCCTGTAGTTTTGAGACTATCAAACATAATTAAAATGAACTAAGAGATAAGATTATTTTTGAGCTGGTGCAACGGGTGCAGTGGGAGTAACTGGAGCCGCCACTGGTGCTGTATCTGAGGTAGGGGTTGTCTCGAGATTAAGATTATCGAGATTGAGATCCTGTGATGTCGGTGCGGTCGGAGACGATGACGTCGTCGGAGTTGGACTCATCGGTTGGATCTGTTTTTTGAGAGTAAAAAGACCCGTAGAAAGGGCAGTTCCGATAACGAAAAGCAATACCGTGAGGATCACAATCATCGAAACGACGATATTGAAATATTTCTTGGTTTCTGCAGAAGTTGGCCAAACAACATGGTCAAACTCCTTGATGGATTCTTGTAGAAAGGACATATGGAGCACATTACAAAATAGGATACGACGAAACGTATGGCGAGATTATATAAAAAAGTGTCTATTAGTCAAAAGAAAAAGGTCTCGTTCGTACAAAAAAAATCCCCACCGATTATTTCGGTGGGGATAAGTCCCTTACTTTGTGCCGAGGGCGATGGTATTATTGTTTTGTTTCTTTTTCAACTCGAGGAGATCTTTTTGGAGAGCGAGACGAGTCTTTTCTCAGATATGACCGATTTCCGCATCATCTATGAGACGATCCTTCTGATAACGGACGAGTGCATCGCGGGTTTTTTGTCCGAAGATAGCCGTGTCTTTATAGGAAAAGTACCCGAGGAGTTTCAAGGATTGTTGGAGACGACGTACATGTGCACCGATCTCATCCACCTTTGGATCCCCAAATTCTTGGATAAAGAGGGCTACTTTTTTCATTTCCTCTTCCTGTTTCTTCTGTTCTTCTGCTTTTATGAGAGCGAGTCGGGCCTCTTCTGCGATGCGTTTTTGTTCATTTTCTTTGTACAGAGCAAATACTTCTTTGAGCTTGGATCGTGTTTTCACTCCATAGTATCCCGCCGCCTTTTCCTGTAATGATGATATAATCTGATTTTCTAATTGGAAAGTAGAAACGGTTTTTTCAAAGGCACGAGAGTATTTTCCGTCAATTTCTCATTGGTAATATCCGATTTCTTTCATGATACCCTGGAGTTGTTTCACGGTTTCTGGAGCCGTATTTCTATACACAGAGACAGTGAAAATACTATTTTCTTGTTTTGGCTCTACCGGAGGAGCTATAGACTCAGTCGGAACAACAGGTGTTGTCTTTGGTGCCTGATACACAGTCTTGTTGATTTTACCGACTGGGAAATTTTCAAGAGCGATATTTGAGAGTCATTCCGGAGCACTTCATGGAGCGAGAATCTGTCCGAAAACAGTTCGTTTCCCCCAAGTAAGGGCTCTCCTCAAACCTTCATCTCCACTCCCCATCCAGATATCGATACGATCTGCATCATATCCACGAGATCCAGAAGAAACAATAGCCCCACCTCGATCATCTACTGTTCCCACGCCAATATCTGGGAAATATATTTTCGTCCCGAACGCATACGTCTTCGGCCCGGCAAGCATTCCCGGATAGACCTCCTTTCCACTTGCTCCGTGTGTTCCATTCCCATTGAGACGGACATCTGCCTCATAACTCCCTCGGAGGTAGAAACTCTGATTCGGGAGTGGAGAATAATACGCAGTTACGACGAATTTCTGAGGTCATGTCTCATTTGGAGAGGCAAGTACTGGAGAAAAAATGGAAAAAAGACTTGTAAAAACAAGAGTGATTGCAATAATATGTTTCATTTGTATGTGTATTTGAAATAAACTCAACATCTCGATAGTACCACATGTACCATCTTTTTGGCAAATAAAGAGGTCTTGACTTCCACAAAAAAAGCCGGGTAATCAAACCCCGGCTTCTAAAATCGACATCGCTCTGCCTTTTATTTCGGCATATAATGCTTGTTCTTTATCGAAGTTCTTGACCTCTTTATCTTACCTTGACCGACAAGATGATCAGACATCTGCCTTGTCGGCAGACACGCGAACAGCGAGCCCAACATGCGAGATAGAAGTCCCCGAAAACAATGCGATGCGTATGAAATCATAGTATTCCCTCCTCCCTTAAAAAAGTGAATGGTTATGAATGACTCTTGGATAGTACTGAAAAATAGAGAAAGTCAAATTTATTTCCCCATTCGGATATATTTCTCTCCGGCCTCGGAGAGCTTGCGTCCGCGTGGGGTGCGTTCGAGGAAGCCAATTTTAAGGAGGTAGGGTTCGACGACGTCTTCGATGGTTTCTTCTTCTTCTCAGATGACCGAGGCAAGGGTATGGAGTCCGACGGTGCGTCCGGAGAAGGTGTAGGCGAGGGTCTCGAGGATCTTGCGATCGAGTCCGTCGAGTCCGAGTTCATCGATCCCGAGGGAAGTGAAAATCTTCTCGCTCGTGATGGCATCCGCGATATCGTGCCCAACCACCTGATAATCTCGGAGGATTTTGACGAAACGATTGACGATACGAGGCGTCCCACGGCTTTTCTTGGCGACGAGCACATGGACTCATGGAGTCGTGACGACGACTCCGAGGAGTCCAAAAGATCGAGAGACGATCGTCTCGAGATCGACGAGTTCGTAGAAGTCGAGTTTGAGGACATTTCCGAATCGATCCCGGAGTGGTCCGGTGATCTTCGAGAGTTTGGTCGTCGCACCGATGAGGGTAAACTTGGGGATATCCATTTTGATGGATGTCGCGCCCGTCCCCGATCCAATCATGATATCGATCGTGAAATCTTCCATCGCACTATAGAGAATCTCCTCAATCTGCGGTTTGAGGCGATGAATCTCATCGATGAAAAGCACATCTCCTTCTTCGAGGCTCGTGAGGAGTGAGACGATGTCGGATTGTTTCTCGATCGCCGGACCGCTCGTGTGTTTGAGATGAGAATTCATCTCCGAGGCGATAATCGCCGAGAGGGTCGTTTTCCCGAGTC
>CAZCYU010000112.1:0-3457 GCA_964503165.1 uncultured Candidatus Peribacteria bacterium
TCGAGCGAATATGACCGCATTTATCACGGCGAGTGTCGTCAAGAAGATGCTCCCAACGGTCGACAATCTCGAACGAGCTCTCGCAGCCGTCCCCGAGGACATCGCCTCACACGCCTGGACCGATGGTATCCGTGCTACTCTCCAATCTCTCCTCAAACAACTTGAAACCCTCGGAGTACAACCATTCGTCTCCATCGACCAGGCCATCGATACCGAACGACACGAGGTCATGAGCCAGATGCCCGGTCCATCCGACATCATCATCTCCGAATTCGAAAAGGGCTACACCCTCCACGACCGAGTTATCCGCCATGCCAAGGTGATCGTCGGAAATGGAGAATAAAAAATCCCAAAAATTCAAACAAGCATAACTAAAAAATTTCATCCCGAATCGGGATGAAATTTTTTAGTTGTATTTACACAATAGTTGTTGGTTCTTGAAATTTTTGCATAGTAGCCGATGCAGTCATTTGTTCTCTATATATTTCCCGATTTCATCATTCCTGTGCTTCTCTAATTTGTCATTTTTCATTGTTTTGTTTTTTTTGATTTCTTTCCCCATCTATTTTATCACTAAACTCTTGTAATAATTGTTTCCAATCTTTTGTTCATTGTTCGTTAGTCTCATTTACTTCAGTATTTGCCTTTTTCCCATCTTCTACAAGTTTTGCTTGACTTCATTCGGTTGTACCTACTTTTGTTCTTATAGCATTGATATAAAACAATGTTGCGTTTTGATACATATTATTTTTCTTCTCAGGGGTTATTGATAATTCTTCAATAAGACCCATTTTCATCTTATATTTATCCGTAATATAATCTAATTCTCAATTTCGATTTGATTCTGGACTAATCTCTTTTGCACTGGCAGTAACCTTATCAGTAAATCAGTTAATAAAAGACTGATTAATAATAGTCTCTTTTATATCAGGCTTTTGTTCTTCAACTGGATTTTTTGATGCTTCAAATGATGTCATATAATAGTTATTACGAAATAATATACCTATCCTAACACAAAAGAGAGAAAAATGCAAAAAAATTGACTATTTTCGGAGGCTCTTGCGGATGATGTTGATGAAGAGACGTGTGTTGAAGTCGGTGAACATCTCACGGTTGCCGTCTATATTGAAGGTGGGGAGCCAGAAGGACTCTTTGTGCATGTGGGCTATGACCTGTCAGTGGGGTGGGAGGAGCGCGACGGCACTGTACCAGTTATCAGATCAGGCGGTCTCGTGATACGGATATCATCCCGTGAAACACGACCAGACATTGGGTTGGGCGAATGTATTGATGAAACAGCTGTTGGTGAGTGATTTGACCATATTGATCCCACCACCATCGATCCCTGCGACGAAGGCAAATCTGGTGATATATTTCGTAAATTCTATAAGATTATACGTGTTTTTTTCAATCACAACATTATGAGGGAATGTTTCTCGGACAAATACATTATAGAGGAGATCTGACCGATCATCGATGACGGTGATCGTTTCACTCGGGAAAGCCTCTGCGGTCTCGTGGATGATCCGTCTCCAGGTGGCAACGGGGAGATTCCGAAACTCCTTGACCCCGACGAAGAGACAGATCCCGGACTTGGGGACCGAGAGATCATAGTCATAGAATGCCTCGATATGATCATAGACGAAGTCCCGAAATGAACCATCGATCCCGAAAGATTTTTCGATGATTTCTATGTAGCTCTCGATGAGATTCTTGTTAAAATAATGGACATACGAGTGTATGAGGGCGATATCGAGGATATGTGACCCCCAGAAGATATTCGGTCCGGCGACGACGGGATTGTGGAGCTCCTTGTACTTGAGGATGGTCGGGAAGTCGCCCCCACCCATATCGAGGAAAAAGGAGTGTTCATCCCGTTCGGACCCGTGGGTCCATCGGAATGAGAGTGTCCGATAAAGGAAATTCATATGTTTCCAGATCATCTTCCAGAGCTTTGATTCATAATTAGTCAGTATCTTTTGTTCTTCGAGGACACGGACATGATTTTCTAGATCTTCCAGCTCCTGGAGGAGGAATCGGTTCTGTATGGAAGCGAGGATGATAATCTCAGCCTCACATCCGTTCGATCGGAGCCACTGTATGAGGAGACGAATGAAGGGCTTCGAGATAATCGCATCCCCGATACGATCGGAGCGATTGAGATAGATGGTTGTAAGTTTCTTGTAGTCTACCGTTCTCGGGCGTTTCATCCATATAATCACCATCCCCAGCCAGACCCCGATATGACTCGCGATCTTGAGCAAGAACAGATGAACGTAGAGGAAAAAATTTTTGAACATATTTGAATGCAGGTGATTTATAAAAATTTCTCTCGGACTCCTTTCTCGAAATGTTTGAGAGAAAACTGCTCCGCGCGAGCGATGCACGCGTCTCGCATGGAGTGTGCTCGCGTGAGATCGAGGCTTTGGATAGCGGTTTTGAGTTCATCGATCGGAGCCTCGGGAGAGATAAGGATCCCTGTTTCGCCATCGACAACCGTCTCCTGGATACCACCCTCTCGGACTCCGATGACCGGGACTCCGCAGGACATTGATTCGAGGGCCACCATACCGAAATCTTCGTTTTTTGCAATAAAAATCACGGCGATTGCTCGAGCGACGTACTGAGGGAGCTCATTGTTATCTGATAATCTAAGGAATGTTATATTCGGGTATCATTTTGCGCTCAACATAATCTCATCTTTTTGCGGATCGTTTTCTCCGTAGATGACCAGGAGTTTTTTGTCCGGCATCTCACGAAATGCTTCAACGGTACGGTTGACTCGTTTAAGATTTGAGAGTTTGGAAAAACTCAGATAGGAATCTCTGCAAAATGCGAACTTTGCATTCAAACTTTGCGTTTCCTCACTCATCGTACTATCTCGTACGATTCATTCCGGTACGCAGTTTTCATTCAAATTTCATCATTTTTCAGGAGATTCCTGGGTTTGTAATGGTACAAAGTAATCCGTATCCACCGGTGGGTGGATAATCTCACTCTCACGACCGAGATACTGTCGCATCGCGACTTGGAGATTGCGAGAATTGACGTAAATCTCGTCAACCTGCGCGAGTTCTCGTCGGTACATCCATTCCCAGATCCACCGCATGACGATATAGGGCGGTCGCAGGAGGATGGGGACTTTCTGGTAGTAGAACGCTCTCTGATCGAACAGATAGCGGGGGATCGAGTGTGCGTAGTAGATTTTCCGAGCTCATTTTCGGGCATTGCGGATCGCTGAGAGCGAATCATTGCTGAATATGACCGTGTCATATTCTCGGAGGAATCCCGTATGAAACACAACTCTCCATTTGAGATACAACTGACGGAGGAGTTTCCCGAGACCGGTCTCGTGCGAGACCGGTCTCATTGATCCAAAAGGGATCATTTTCCCAACAAATCCAAGGGATCTCGGATCGAGTCCGTCAGGACTGAAAAAGAGGGCTGAAAGGGACAC
>CAZCYU010000113.1:0-13389 GCA_964503165.1 uncultured Candidatus Peribacteria bacterium
GGCATTAGTTGATCGGGAGGTCCTGTTCATACGCGAGTCCCGCTTCGAAGAGTTTCAAGAAGATCCACTGTGTCCACTTATAGTAGAGAGGGTCACTCGTGGCAATCTCTCGGTCCCAATCATATGAAAATCCAAGTGCCTTGAGTTGTCGCTTGTAGGTAGCAATATTAATATCGGTCGTTTTTTTGGGATGAACTCCGGTTTTGATAGCATAATTCTCAGCCGGAAGGCCAAAAGAATCCCATCCCATTGGATGGAGGACTCGATATCCTTTCGCATGTTTGTATCGAGAGACGATATCACTCGCGATAAATCCCTTCGGATGTCCTACATGGAGCCCTTCCCCAGATGGGTATGGGAACATATCGAGTGCGTAATATTTCGGAACCTTAAAATCCTCCAGTGTCACCGGATTGCGCGTCTTAAAAACCTTGGCCGAGAGCCACTGTTTCTGCCATTTTGATTCGATAGATTTTGGATCGTACATACACACAATTAAGAGTTAAGCATAAAAGCAATTAAAATTCATATAACAAGAATTATTACAACAACAATCATAGTAATGGTGGAAAGTTATCTTCCTATAAACGATGATATCGAAAACCTCACTTTTGTCCACTTTTTCTTGCACAAAAAATCCCCCGAGAATCGGGGGATTGGCAAAACATGAGAAAATACTAAGCGTTGGTAAGGATACGTCCGAGAACCCATTGAACGATAGAGTTCGCGAGGAATATAACCACGAGTCCGATACCAACCTGGATAAGGATCGTTTTCCCTTGTTTCACTTTTGTCTCTTCACCACCAGCCGTGAGGATGAGGAAACCTCCATAGATACCATACATAACCGCTATGATCCCGAGAAAGAACATAACATTCCCGACGAGATTCTGGACAGTGACATCCGCAGTATTGGAACTCCCAGATATATTTTGTTGAACACGACTCCCTCCGAAATCAACCGCAGCAAATGATTGCTCGAGAGATGCGAAAGTGGATAGAGAAATAAAACCAACTTTTTTCAATGTTTGCATAGTAGATAAAAGTTAAATAAATAGATTAACGTCGAGCATTATATAGAACCATACGCAAAAAGTCAAAAAAAAAGAATGATTTCTCATTCTTTTTTTATTTTTTTAGATAATTCCATCTCATTTGTCCTCGACTGCAACCGCTACTACAGGAGCAACAGCAACTGATTTACGAGGATTGAGGATATATGGCATGAGTGACATATATCGAGCACGTTTGATCGCTTGAGAAAGCTTTCGTTGATTCTTGAGAGAAACATTGGAATAATATCGTGGAACGATTTTATTAAACTTCGTGATATAGTTTTTGAGGAATTCTGTATCCTTATAATCAATCTGCTTGATTCCAGCAGCATCGATAGGACAAACTTTTTGTGACATAATAGGTAAAAGTTAGGGTTTAAAATTAAAATTTATCGTCATCGAGATCGACAAGATCATCGGTGATGACATCATCTGCGATGCCCGCTTCTGCGAAATCTTCTCTCTTGGAGAGGAAGATGAGGTTCGAAACGACCACTTCTGTTTTGTGGAGCTTGGTTCCGTCTTCTTTATCGATGACACGAGTCTTGAGGTGTCCTTCGATATAGACGAGTTTACCTTTGGTGAGGAATTGTTCACAACGTTCTGCGAGCACTCCCCATGCGATACAATTGGTATATTCTGCCTCACTCTGATTCTCCCCTGCTGCATCCCGATAGTATCGGTTCGTCGCAACGGTGAAGAGAGCTATTTTCTTGTCTCCGGCAGTTGTCTTCATGTATGGTTCTTTCGTAACATTTCCGATCAGGATAACTTTATTAACCGTTCTCATAATTTACATAGATAATAATAAAAGATCGTAAAGAGCTATTTTAGTCTTCAAGTCGGACAAACATATGTCTCCACATGTCCTTTTTCAAATTAAATGACTTGATAACCGAGAAGAAGTTCCCCTTCTCAAGTCCCAATGTATAGAGGACATAGTATCCTGTAGGCGAATTATTGATCTTGTACGCAAGATCTCGAACCCCCCAGATATCTTCTTTTTCTATCTTCACACCTACCGCTTCAAGTTCGGATTTTACTTCCCCGAGGAAGGTTGCTGCACCCGCATCTCCGAGGAGTGGATTGAGGATGAGCATAAGTTCATATTTTCTCATAGAGCTTATGGATAATTATCTTCGGTGTAGAAACCGAAGAAAGATATAAAATAAATGAACCCGTTTTAAAAGTTCGTGCGAGATTATAGAGATTTTATCCGGAAATGCAAATGATTTTAAAAAATCTAATTCTGATGATTATCTATATCGAAAACTATCAAACTTGTTCAATCAAGTCTACACAAAGCCCTGAATTGCCTGTTGATTCTAAAATAGATAATCTCATCTTTTCTTGGTTCTCTGTATCAGATCTTATTTCAGGCATAATTTCACGACAGTATATTTGCTTTTGATTTTTTGTATTGAACGAGGATATTTCTTTTTTCTAGATACTCCAAAATATATTCTTTTTCAAGAATTTTCTGTATTCTAAACATATTTTAGATATTTATGAGACTGGATGATTCTTTTGATTCCTCGAAAAGTCTTTTACTCTCCCTGCTGAGACTATCAGTATTCAGATATCATACTTCTGTGATGATTTGATTATCAATTATAAACTGATACAGATCAGTCATATTTGTAAATCGTGTTTTTGATAATTTAACGTTATCATCCAGGGTAAGGGTAGTCATTGGTTTCTTGGAAAGAATAAAATATAGACGATATTATATGTTTTTTCTGCTTGGTGGCAAAAGATTTTTCATCATTTACTCCCATTCCATGCACATGCAAGTAACCTGTCCAGTATAAGCACCATATATTCTGTATATGTAATTTACAGAATCAACCATGGTTCATCATGAAACAATGGCTGTTCCGTATGCATTTTGTCTAAGAGTGACCGTACAACCAGCTTTTGCCTGACTTAATACACCTTGAGCAAATGAACAATATCAATAGGCAGCACTTGCTCCATCAGTATAGACTGTACTCACTTGCGGTGCTATTTGTCGAATAGTATTGGAATTTAGTCTCATATTTCAAGCTACATGAAGTTTCGCAGCAGGAGTTGTAGTTCAGATTCAAACATTACCACCGGTTAGTGTCATTGTATTAATATTTTGAGGCCAAAAACCGATTTCTCTTGCAGAATTAAAATACAATCAATTGCTGGTGTTTGAAAAATTCATTCAACCGCTTATTCATCACTGTTCTAATATTATTTTTGCATTAGGTTGTGTATTTGATTTAATATACAAACCTTCTCAGGCTCATAAACTAGGACTCGCCGTTCCGATTCCTACATTCCCCGAACTGAATCCGAAATTTGAAACTCGATCATTGAGGTCAGTAAGATTGCCGAGAATATTATTGATGAGAGTTGTTGTAAGCATATCTCAGGTATTGACCGGATTGATTGTGGTCCATGCTGCATAAACCACGAAGTATCCGACCACGAGCGTGACGGAGGTGATGAGAGCGAGGCGGGAGTAGAGGTTGGTGTTTTTGAGTAGTTTCATAAGAAATTATTAAGAAGTAATTTCGGATATTATCGCATTCTTTCTATAAAAATCAAGATATTTTTATTTAATCTCCAATGTTGCCACAATATATCACTCGTCCAAGATAAAATAAACATCCTGATCTGTTCTGCTCCTCTTAAGTTTGTCAGGATCAATGACATATATAATTTTATGTATTATTGGGTTCTCCTCACTAGGAGGCCAAGGATTATTACTTAGTCGGTAACTCAGATTCTTTTCGGGAAATGCCTTAAGGAGTTTATATAATCGTCAGCCCCTATCCTTTCATTCATCTTCTATATTTTGGATCCATCCATAGGCAAGATCATCATCCGGCATATAAATCGGTCTTCAGTCATCGTGATAGGCAATGATTTTCATATAATCCTCCCTCCTGAGTCGATAATTTCATCCGGAATACAGCAGTCATTCTTTGTAGAGTCATCTTTCTTCAAGACTTCTTGTGATTTTATTGACTCGAGACAGGGCATCACAGGTATCGGAGAGATCCACCCCTATATGAGTATGATCTACTATAGCCGATACCCTTTCAAATATATCAGTTGCGCCATTCCATCAATTATGTGGTACATTGAATTTCGAAGAGTTATAGGGATAATGGACGGGTTTATTCATGGGGGGAAATGATGAGGAATTAAGACTACTGTGAGAGAATATGGGGTCATTATATTCCCTTTCCTGCTTTGGGCAAATAATTTTTTGCAAATAAAAATTGAATTTTTTGAATTTATCGATATGCTCACTGCGTCATATTTTTTCATTATTCAAAATACCATGCTCAAAATCAAGTGAGGACAACACCTCTCCGGGACCGTCGAAATAAGTGGATCGAAGAATGCGAGTCTGCCCATCATAGCGGCCAGTCTCTTGCTCGATGAGGTGACTCTCAAAAATGTTCCACGGATTGGGGATATTTTCTCATTCTTGGAGATCATCCGGAGTCTCGGGGTGGTTGCGGAATTTGAGAGCAATACGCTCCATATGAATATGCGACCAATGAATACGAGCGAGATGGATCCGGAACTCGTACAGAAATTCCGTGCATCTATCCTCACACTCGCACCACTCCTCCATAAATTCGGATCGATCAATATCCCCTATCCTGGAGGATGTAATATCGGGAAACGTCCGATTGACGAGCATATCAATGGTCTCAAAGAGATCGGGTACACCTCTACCGACAAACTGGATTCCATTCACCTCTCCGGTAAGGCTGAATCAGGAGAAAAACATCTCTACGCTGGATTTATGGTCACGGCGACGGAGAATCTCATCACAGCAAATGTACGACGAAGCGGGAAAACATTCATCCACCTCTCTGCCATCGAGCCACACGTTATCAATCTCGTCGATTTCTTGAAAAAGGCTGGGGCAAATATAGTCGTCCACTATGATCACACCATCGAGATTACCGGAGTCGATTCTCTCCAGGAGCACGTAGAATTCTCTATCACGCACGATTATATTGAAGCAGGGACGTTTATCATCTTCGGAGCACTCGCGAGTGAAAAATACATCGATATCCATCATGCCTGCATCAATATTCTCACGAGTTTCATCGGCAAATGTCGAGAAGCGGGTGTGCGGATGGAAGACCTCGGGAATGATACACTCAGAGTATACCGATCTACAAATCTTCACGCTGTCAAATTCCAAACCAATGTTTTCCCGGGATTCCCAACTGATCTCCAGTCGATTTTTTCTATCCTCCTCACTCAAGCAGAGGGAATCTCTCGAGTGCAGGAGATTATGTTTGAAGGACGACTCAATTATCTCGTCGAGATCGAGAAGATGAAGGGACACCCTGCAATCTTGAATCCACACGAAGCACTTATCTTCGGTAAAACCGAGCTCCGCGGGACGACGGTCTCCAGCTGGGACCTCCGAGCGGGGGTGGCGATGATTATCGCGGGACTCATCGCAACAGGTGAGACTTACATCACCAATGTCGAGTACATCGAACGTGGATACGAAGATATCATCGGTAAGATTGCCCGCCTCGGAGCCGTGATTGAGAAGGTGGATGGTATGTAGGGGATTTTCCTAAAGATACGCAATTTTGTAAAACAATGAAAAAAGATTTGCAATGAGAAAAAATTTGGATATAATGCCCTGTGTATTATATCTTTTTTCTTTATTCTTATGAAACATCTTGATTCTGCGCAAAAGAAAATCCTCGCTTTCCTCGAGTTCGGCGAGGACGCGAACTACACGCTCATGGATATCGGTGAGAGTGTCGGGATTGACCACCCACAGAAGGTCCAGAACAAAATCCATCAGCTCGAGAAGGCAGGGTACCTCGCTCGGACGGCTTCTGGGATCTATCGTGTCCTCAAACACTATGAGGAAGGGAATCAGCTCCACATCCCGTTTTTTGGATTCGCGCAGTGCGGACATGCGGGTCGAACCATCCTCGAGGATGAGTATCCTCGCAAACAAATCCCCGTACCACCAGAGTACATAGATGCCTCAGATGTTGCTAATTATTTCATCACCAAAGCCAAGGGTGACTCCATGGAACCCTTCATCCACAGTGGTGATCTCACCCTCATCAAGATCCAGTCTGGATACAACCCCGAGGATCTCGTCCTCGTCGTCCAGAACCAACAACCCAAGATTAAGCGGATCAAGGCGGTTGGACACCAACGATTCCTCCTTTCTCTCAACAAAGAACACAAAGACCTCGAACTCAGTCCTTTTGACGACACACATATCGTCGGGGTCGTCAAACACATCCTCCCACCAGAGATCGAACAGCAATAATCATTTTTTCATGTCCTACGACGCATTTGCAGAGACATTTTCTCGCTCACGAACGAATCTCCGCTGGTCGGAGATCGATTATCTCGTGGATTTTATGAAGGGGTATTTTTGAAGTACCACCCCTGCCCTACTCGACATTGGGTGTGGGAATGGACGCCTCATCGAGACTCTGGATAAGTCCTCATTTTCATGAAACTATCTCGGAATAGACGAATCGATCGGTATGATCACAGAAGCCCAAAAACTCCATGGAGATAAGCAATTCCAGGTACTCGATATGGAAAATATCGATTCTCTGAATCAGACATTTGATGCGATTGTCTTTATCGCGTCTTTTCATCATCTCGACACAGAAGCGAAACGAAAAGAGGTGTTACGGAAAACTGCCAATCTTCTCAATCCCGGAGGGATTATCATGATGACAAACTGGAATCTCCTCTGACCCGCCTTCTTTCCGAAATATGAGAAGTCCTATCTCTGAAATGGAGATTTTACCATCAAAATCGGAGCCCATTCTCGGTACTATCACAGCTTCTCGATCGATGAACTCGTTGGACTTTTTGCCCAAACAGGACTCTCTCTCATCGAGAATCGTGTGACAGAAGGTGATAAAAATATCCTCACTGTCGCAAAGAAAACTATCTAAAACTTGACCAGAGGGCAAAAAACAATACAATCTCAATATCGGTACACTTTTTCATTCTTTCTCATGCGATATTTTCCCCTTATACAAGCCAAAAAAACGAGAGCCTTCACACTCATAGAGCTTATAATTGTGATGACAATTATCGCCATTCTCGCTATCAGTTCCTATGCTCCGTATGATTATTACAGTCGGGTCTCACGCGTACGGGTTTCTCGGGATATCATCTCTCAGGCAGTCGCTGATGCGAAGAATCTTGCCAGTAATGGATATGTTTTCCCGGGGACTAACCAGAATGCCAATATCGGACTCAAGATCGAAAAAGACGCTACATCCATCGATATGATTGCTTTCCAATCCGGATCAACCTCTTTCATTTCAGATACGACAATGAAGCTCATCAAAACAGTGAGGCTCGAGGATGGGGTCCAGATCAATACTGTTTCTCCAGAACATGCCCTCATCTATTTCACTGCGCCAAATGGAGATACTCGGTTCTATGGAGACACAAGTAATGAACTCACTGCCACTGGAATCGATATCGGTATCGGTTGGAAGACTGCAACGACCGGACCGCTCTCGAGAAATGTACATATACGGAAGTAACATTTATAATCTTATATCATAGCTATGCTCAATTTTTCCTCATCCAGACGCGGATTCACAGTTCTCGAACTCATGGTTGGTATCGTGATATTCACGATCGGATTCCTCGGGGCATATCTGCTCGTCAACACTGCCAACAATGTCTCTCTTCGTGCACGGGATGAGCTCATCGGTGCAAATCTCATGCGAGAACAGATCGAACTCCTCAAAAATCTCCGCGATACCAACTGGCTCGGGTTTCGCACGTGGGATTCTCTCGGACTCGCCATGGACCCTATTATTCCTGTTCCCACACTCGAAAACGACACCTATTATACTATCGAAAATGATTTCACCTCTGGGAAATGAATGCGGATCAAGAAGCTTCCAGCTAGTTTCAATGCCGATAAAAATACTATTTTGGATGATATAAAATCACCTTCATCACAGATCCGCCTCTGTACCGATTCGCTCCACCGATATACCCACAACTGTGCCGGAGATGACAAACAGAAAACATCATTTGCCTCCTTTTTCCGAGTAGAACCACTCGTCACTCGCAATACCATCACGGGTGCGAATATAGATGTACCGAATGCTCATAAGGTCATACTCTATTTTATCAGTACCGACAAGGGGTATCGGGTTCATACCATGGGCACGATTATCACTAATTGGAAAACTCAATAATCTTTTCATCTATGAAAAAAATCCACAATACTTCCGGTTTCACTCTGATAGAGCTCGTCGTTTCGGTGACCATCTTGTCTATCATTATGCTCTCGGTATTCGTCGTCTACTCTGATCTCATACAGGTCAACAAACGACTTGAGGCGCTCCGAATGGTCGGAGAAGACACTCGAGTTGTGACGGAAAAAATCGCCACTGATGTGCGAGAAAAGTGAATCGATTTCGCGTATTATGACTGAAGTAGTACGGAAAGGACTTCTGCGTACAGCGGAAGCGGGAATCTCGTTCTCGCCATACAGTGAGGGGTTCGGTACTATCCGATGAAAGATTCTCTCTCTGGACCAATCAGTTGTAATGAAGCCGATCTCGCGAATCTCGCGACACACTGTTACATTGGGAGAGAACAATCAGGTGAACGAGTCACTCTCACGACTCCCAATGTCCGTATCGAAGACGTTCGTTTTTTCTTCTCAGGAACAGCAAAAGATGTTGCAACCAATCTTTCAAATGAAGGAAAAGTAACGATCATGCTTTCTCTCGGTATCGAAAAAAAGGCAGGGGTCAGTGACGCGATCGTCCAGAGTACGCATATGCGAGTACAAACCACTGTGAGTGAGAAAATCTATAAAAAGAATTAACCCTTTTATCTTATGTCCATCCGATCTAATACATCCTGATTTTCCACAATCCTTGCAATCTTGATGACCGCCTTTTTGACGATTCTCTCCGCGGGGATTCTCAGGATTTTCCTCGTAGAAAGTTCCATTAATCACTTCCTTTTCGATGGTGTCGCATCCTATATGGGTGCCGAATGATCCCTCGAGTATGCGCTCCTCAAAGGAGTCAATCATCGCGAAGGGTTCAGTGATGAAATTACACCTGATGATCGAGAATCAGAAATCCTTCGTCTTTCAGATGAGCTTACCAATCGTAAAGTACGAGTTTCCTATACCATGGATACTTTCGCGACAGCGTATTCCGGAGCAATCGAACAGGGATCTTTTGAGATTATCCCCCTCTTCTCCGATCGAGGACAACTCATCCAATGAAGTGCCAAGAATCCTAATAAGGATACCTCAGATATCATTAAAACGACTAATTTCCTCGTCACCATACCCGACGGTGATCTCGTCTGGAATATCATCGCCAATGACAGTAATGGTGCGACCTATGGGATAGTCGGAACTGGGAGCGTAACTCAGAGTTTCGGGGACTCTACCGCCGCCGTCAATCATATCGGATTCGAGAAGTTCAATGATAATACTCTCATGAAGGCACAATCCCGTGAGATTTCCTGATTCTTATGAGCCTACGAAAATGCCTATCTCATCCTCTACAACACCTCACCCGCTCCGGTTCACTATACGATTACCAGTCCTGTAGGATTCTCACTCCCGATTAGAAAGATTGTCGCATCAAGTACCATCGGCAAGAGCCGACAAAACATCGAGTTCCACGAAGATCGATCCCGACTCTTTGATATGTTGAAATATAGTTTGTTTAATAAATAGTCCCCATCGTATAATCCCAGTGTCCGGTTTCTCGGTCATACTCATAAATGATCCCGGTTTTGTCATCCTGTTTCTGGAAATCATGCGGGATGTAGTCGATATATTTGTTCTGAAAGAGTTCCTTTGGTGTCATAGCGTGTTCTTTTTTGTCGGCAAAATAACGAACATCCGCCTGCTCAAGATAGGCGAGATTCATTTCACGGACAGCCTTATTGAGATAGGTAGAACAAAAATTATCCACATTTTGTCCACTGCTCGGATCGAGTCATTGTTCTTCGAGTCTCTGGACCGTCTCTTGTCTCATCGCATCCACCCTGCTTAAAAAGGCTCCATTGAGCGTGAGTTTCTTCGCGAAAGCATCGAGCAAGACGGTTCCTATCTGTCCAGAAACCTCTCTACAGAGGGATTGCTTCGATCATTCAATACTCTCGGCAAGAGAGAGGAGCATGATGATGGCTTTTTCACGATCTCCTGATTTTCCTTGCATGATGGCCGCCATGGTACGAGCACCAGTCATTGCATCGGTATTAGCGGAAGCTATGCGATAATACTCAGAGGATTTGACTCCGTCACGAAGATTCCAATAGTAGATATACCCAAGATAATACGGAATCATCGGATCCTGACATGGATTTTTGTAGGCCTCATCGGTCCAGAGTTTGCCGAGATCGAACTCCTTTCGAATTCGTTCGACCTTCTCCATATCACAGGTATTTCTGATTCATTTGAGCCCAATGGCCATCCCCTGATCGATATTTTTCTTGATTTCTGTTTCCGAGAGATGTTCATACCGTTCATTGTAGGACGGGAGGAGGAGTTCTCCAATCTCATATGGGAATGTGAAGTACGGATTCAAATCCGTTACGAGTTCAAGCATGGCGTAGAGATACTGCTTATATTGGCTACCAATCGCATTGGAACCGATATACTGGATCGCAGAGAGCCAATAAAAATCCGCGACGATACTATCAAATCATCCGGATACCATCTTGACCGTCGTATATGTCGGGATGAACTCCGGATGATCGACGACCGACTGCTTAAATTCCGTGTGCGTCGCATAATTGAGACCCGTATCGTGCCAAAAAACACCAAGGGATACAATGATGAGGAGGAAAATAAAAAATTTAGTGAACATAAAAGAGATTCTAAGATTGAAGTTATTTCAGTTTTCTTATATTCAGATGCCTTCTTCTTCAATAGTCATAGCTGGTCTCTTGGGAGCGGACGATGTTTTATTTGGTGTTGGGACGTATGCAGGAACGGTTCCTGCCGGAGCCTCATAACTCAAGTGCAACTCTCGTGCCGGTCCTTCTCCAACACTGAAGGTCTTCATTCATTCTATATTTCTCTCAGAGATATATCCGTGTGCCTTTTTGCGATCGTAGGAAGTCAGATTCGGGAGGGTGATCTCACCGCAGATTCGCATCGCATAGGCGATACGAGAATCAAGATATCGGTAAAATTTTTCATCTTTTGCCTGGAGATAGTCATTGACCTCGAGGTGAATGAGGAGAGATGCTTCGAGGGTTTTTTCGAGGATACGAGTGAGGAGATGCTTGGTCATCTCGAGCGTCTGTCCATGGATACCGATCAGGAGTTTGGAATCCGGAGTCTTGATATGTACGAGATAAATCCCCTTCTTTTCATCCTGGCACTGCGCAGTCAAATCCTCGATGGTGACACCCATGAGCGTGAAGAATTGTCGAGAGATATCTGCGATTTTTGTCTGCATAACGATTACGACTTAGAAAATAACGGGGGTATTATATGGAAGTATGCAAAAAAAGGAAATTTTTTTATCATTTTGCTCGTGTCCAATCCTCTCCCGAGTGGATATCGACCGTGAGTTTCACTTTTCCAGAGAAAATCCCCTCCATAACCTCTCGGACTTTTGCCTCGAATATTTCCTTTTCAGTCTTGTGTATCTCAAAGACGAGTTCATCATGGACTTGGAGGATCATCCGGGATTTGCAATTGTTTTCGCGGATGTAGGTGTCGAGCTCGATCATCGCGAGTTTTATGACATCGGCGGCTGTCCCCTGTATCGGCATATTGATAGCTTCCCGTTCAGCTCCACTCCGGATCATCTTATTACCATCCCGGACTCCCGGCACATATCGTCTGCGTCAGAAAAATGTCTCCACATACCCGTTTTTGTGTGCTCCATCGATGATATTTTTATAGTATTCACGAACCCCAGGATACATCGCATAGAATTTTTCGATATACTCCGTCGCTTCGCGGGGCGAGGCATTGATCACCTTGGCGAGACCGAACCCGGATATCCCGTATATTACGCCAAAGTTGACCGACTTCGCGATCCGACGAAACTCAGAGGTAATGGTCGTATTTTCTCCGAAGAGAAACCGTGCTGTGCGAGTATGAATATCTTCTCATCGAGTAAAGGTATCGATGAGGGTCGGATCGCCCGACAGGCTCGCGAGGATTCGGAGCTCCACCTGCGAATAATCCGCCACGAGGAACTCGTATTCAGAGGAATCGGGTCGGAAACAAGATTTGATCTCATTTGGATGTCATTCTCCGGATGGGATATTTTGGAGATTCGGATCCTCTGAGGAGAGTCGTCCAGTAGATGTCTTGGTCTGATTGTAGGTCGTATGGATCCGATGCGTCTTGATGTGAATAACCTTGAGGAGTCCCTCAATATACGTCGAACGGAGTTTCTCGAGAGTTCGATATCGGAGGATGAGATTGGCAATCTCGTATTTTTGTCCGATGAATGACAGTGCCTCATTATCAACTGAGAACCCCGTCTTGATCTTCTTGCTCACGGGGATATGGAGCTTGTCGAAGAGGATAGTTTGTACCTGCTTGGCAGAGTTAATATTGAACTGTTCACCGACGAGATCATATATCTCGAGCTCGAGATTCTTGGATTCCCGAGCCACTTGCTCGCCGATATCCCGGAGCTTTTTCGTATCGACATACACTCAGAGACTCTCCATCCTCGCGAGAACTCCGATGAGACGCGACTCCATATCGAGAATCGGCTGGAGCGTCATGTCCCCATCTTTATGCTTCACATATTCATCCATTGCGAAATATGCCCGCTCCATCGAGGCAGTATGCGGAACAGGAGAGACTTGATAGTGATGTTCGAAATCCAAAAAAGACGCAAAATCCAAGTTCCGATCCAGTGGCAGAGTGATGTGTTTGAGGATTTTTATATCAGTGAGTGGCATAGGAAGTGAGTATTTGAAAAGTAATATCCTTGTAAGTTATGATAAATTATAAATTTCTTTTTTTACTTTAGTTACAAAAAGTAAAATAACAAATTTTTTATTTTACTTTCATTAAATAAGGTTAAATGGTGAAAAGATCGTCAGTTTCCCAGTTTTCTGGGTTATTGATAATATATTCACGGATACGATTCAATTCGTTTTCATCACGGATGATGTGTTCGTGATAATTGCGTTGCCATATATTTTTATTAAATGGCGGAAATATTTCCGATTTTACACCACGAATATATTCATTGGTGGTCATTGTTTTAAACCATTGAATGATGGTAGATACCGATGATCGTAGGGGCGAACCTGTGTGTTCGCCCTCATTATTACCAGGGCAGACACG
>CAZCYU010000114.1:0-5567 GCA_964503165.1 uncultured Candidatus Peribacteria bacterium
GACAGGGAGTGGATATGCATCTCTCACGGTTCGGAATATCCGTGGTCAGAGGACGATGATAGGTTCTGGAACAACCCTCGACAAACTCACTGGAGTGAAACTCGTGTTTGAGAAGGATGGGACAGAGATGGTGACGATTATTGGGGAGATGAAATAGATTTAAAATACTTTTCTTCAAAAAAAATTGCGAATTTTAAAAAAGAGGTATAATCGGGTGTGATATGTCTACTCTCTAATCCAAATACCCCATGCACATACTCCTCTCTGTTGCCTTTAATGCGCTCATCTTGTATGCTATCCAACACTTCCTCTCTCCGGGAGTCACAGCCGAGGGTGGATGGCAGTTGTATATCGCGGGTGGTATCGTCCTCGGTCTGCTCAATGTCTTCGTGAAACCACTTTTGAAAATTCTCGGTTTCCCGTTTGTCCTCATGACTTTTGGACTTTTCTTGCTCGTGATCAATGGGATTATCCTCTTGCTCCTCGAGAAAATCATCCATGCGCTCAATATCGCATGAGTCTCATATGTGATCAATGGGTGGGGTAATTTTGCAATTGCAGTTGCAATTTTTACAGTTTTCAATATAGTCTACGCTGCTTTTCTTAAAAAGTAATTTTTACCTCTTATAAATATCTACCAATGCTTAAAATATTTTTCATCATAGAGATTATCGTGAGTATCCTCCTTATCCTCATTATCCTCGTCCAGGCGAAGGGGAATGGTCTCTCTATCGCACCAGGATCCAACGACTTCGGGAAGTTTGAAAAACGCGGACCAGAAAAAATGCTCCACATCATGACTATCGTCCTCGGGGCGATCTTCGTCCTCAATACGACGCTCTATTTTTTCCTCGCATAAATCTCAAGCCTATTTCAGAACTGTATAAAAAATGTCTGTTTATCAAGCTATCAAGAAGTACATACTCATACTGTCTGTTTTTTTTGCCATCCTCGTGGGTGCGCATCTTATTTTCGTGTATCTCTACAATGGATCAGAACTGATCCCAGAACAATGAGGGACCGTGAATATCGGTTTCATAGCATCTCCTCCGAGCCTCAATCCGGCGCTCTATGGTCTTGATTCTACCAATGATTATATCCTCCGGTTCCTCTCTCGCTCCCTCCTCCGATATGATGTCGAGACCAAGCAGATGGAGTGAGATCTCGCCAATTGTAATCTCGGGAAAGATTTCAGTGAGATCAAATGTTATGTCAAAAACGATAACAAATGGAGTGACGGAACACCGATAACAAAAGACGATATTTTCGCAACCTACCTCCTTTACAAAGAGACCGATATCAATAAACCGATCAAAAATATCCTCGCCAATATCACCATCCAGGATCAGGGAGATTATATAGAGTTTTCTGGGAAAGCCGATATCCTCATCCTCGATATATTCCTCTACCCTATCATCCAACGGGACGTCGCAGAGAAGATCCGCAATGATGCCTTCACTCTCAATTCTTCACTCTCATCCGGACCATATGTCTTCGAGAAACGGGAAGTAGAAGAGAAAACCTGAGTCGAGAAAATTTCTCTCGTCAGGAATACGAATGCCACTCTGAGTGGCACCTATGTAGAAAAATACGTCTACAAATTTTTCCGTGATTCAGAAACACTCCTATCAAACAAAGACACACTCAATATCGTCTATCCAACCGACAAGATTGATACTATCCCCTCAGCGAGATTCTCGACGTACAACTATCTCCTCCCGCAGTACATAGCCCTCTTTCTCAACTCAGAAAAGCTCGCCCCATCCCTTCGTACCCTCCTGCTCTCCGGGATCGGAAATGCAAAATTTGCCAGTCTCGATGAGAAGAAGGGGAAAATTATCCGCAATCCGTTCTTCTGAGAAGAGAGTATCGCTCCGAAAGTTATGGACCCAAAAGAAGCCGAGAAAATCATGAAAGAGCTCGGATATTTTAAAAAAGATGCACTCCATGATGAAGTTATAAAAAAAATAGATACAAGGGTAACGAAGCCTCTTCTGGATAATATTTATTTCACTACTCCGACGAATAAAAAATATATGGTAACGAAAGAGAATGATCTCCTCTTATCTGGGAATATTCCAGCTGATATAACCGGTGTTTTTATTAATAATTATCAGCTCAAGAGTTATGTACGTGGATCGAAGAAATTCTACTTCCGTGCAAGTACTACTCTCGGGAATTTCAAAGACGGAGCAAATACTTACACGCTTGCTTTCGAGGAGGCTGGTAAGCCAGTAGTAAAAGAATCTCTCACTCTGTATCGTGCGATCTCGGATGAAGAATTTAACACAAAAGAAAAAGAGTATGTTGTTAAAAATACAGCTATCGCATCAAATAGCACAGTAGAAGAAGCGAAGAAAAATCAGGAAAAAAAGGTCTTGGAAGCAAAAATTGCAGCTCTCGATCCTGCCTATTATTACAATAGAGATCTCAAGAAAATGACCATACATCTCAGCTACACCAATCAATCATCCTCTTTTGATTTCGCTGCCGTGACGAGTGAGATCAAATCCTCTCTGAAGCTCCTCGGGATAGAGACAACTGTCAAGGAGTTGAATACAGACGATATCCAGAAGATTGTCTCCAACTGAGAAAAGAACTACGATATGATTTTGACCGGTATCAATCTCGGACTTTTTGATTACAATATCTTCCCATTCTTTCACTCCGGTCAGGCAGAAAAAGGATTTAACTTCTCCAAGACAAAAAACGTCACCCTCGATATCCTCCTCGAACGTCTCAAATCCTCTCAGATGAACTCCGAATCACTCAAACATATCGAAGAGGAAATCCTCACTCTCCTGGGCAAAGAAAATGTCGTCTTTACCCTCTATAGTCCATATAATTCATTCTTCATCGACAAGAGTCTCAAGCAGGTAAAAACAGTCAACGTTATCCCCTATTCGTCCTCCATCTATGATATCGGAAGTTCCCTTTATACAAGGGAAAAACGAATGATAGATTTTTCAAAAAAAGGTATTTTTGCATTTATCTCTTGGATTATGGCAAACAGTCCAGTGAATTTTTCACTCTAAATTATTATGGAAAACCTTTCACCAGAACCCCTATCGAGGAAGCACCAAAAAGACCTGATGCTCAAGGAGGAGATTATCCTCCCTGCCTGGGAGCTCGTCACACACGAGTCTCTTATCAAGAAATTTAATTTTTTTCCTTCCCTCCTCTCGACCGTCTATCTTGGGCTCATCATCCTCTACCAAATCGCCTTTACCTACGTCTATATCTTCCAACTCAAGGATCAGTTTTTCGCTCTCGTTGTGGATTTTGTTCACAAATCGTATTTCATGGAGGCACTCATCGGTCTCGGCTGTGCTGTCATCCTCTACCTTCTCATCACACCTATAGCCGAAATCGGACTCATCTCACTCATAGAGAAAAAAACGAACGACAAAGAATGAGTTCATGGTTTTGGATATGGGATATCTCAAGGTATACTTCACTTCCTCCCGATATTTGAGCTCCATAATGCGATGTCGCTTTTCAAACTCCTCTCGATCGTCACTTTCTATATTTTCCTCCTGCGCATCTTCGGACAAGATTATCTCTTCCCGATTAGTGTCGGAGCATTTATCTACCTCATTTTTGCCTTCCTGATCAATATACTTTTTGCGTACGCGAAATTCTTCGTCATCTTCGAACACAAGAAAGCTTTTGATGCGATCAGTCTCTCGGTCGGTATGGCACTCCATAACCTCGATATTACCTTTCACCTCTATTTCACTCTCCTGCTCGTCTATATTCGGACCTTCCTCACGGCTCTGGCTTTTATGATTTTTCCTTTCATCGTCTCGGCGCTTCTTACCTACATTACTATCAGTGTTCTCCAGATTATTTCTATTACTATTCTCGCCATCCTTTTTATCGCCTTCCTCGTTTTTGTTTCTCACCTCAACTCGGTGCTCGAGATATTTGTAGAAGGTATCTGGTATAATGCCTACCGGAAAAATAAAAATACTGAATCCTAAGCCTCACTCATGCCTCCTTTTAAACTCCATTCCCCATACAAGCCATCCGGTGATCAACCTCAAGCGATCGCTGCATTGTTGGATGGACTCGAGGAAGGGAAGCGATTCCAGACACTCCTCGGAGTCACAGGGAGTGGGAAAACCTTCACGATGGCGAATATCATCGAGAAGATACAGAAGCCAACACTCGTCATCGCGCACAATAAAACCCTTGCCGCTCAGCTCGCTCAAGAGTTCAAAGAATTTTTCCCAGAAAATGCCGTGCATTATTTCGTCTCATACTACGATTACTATCAGCCTGAAGCTTTCATCGTCAAAACCGGAACCTACATCGAAAAAGAAGCCACCATCAATGAAGAAATCGACCGACTCCGTCATGCCGCGACCGAGAGTCTCCTCTCCCGGCAGGACGTCATCATCGTCGCATCGGTCAGCTGTATCTACGGGATCGGGGAACGCGAAGAATACGAGGCGCAGATACTGAAAATCTCCAAAAACGGTCATCATACTATAGAAACCCTCGTAGCAGACCTCGTGCAACTCCAATTCAAACGGACCAATACGGATTTTAAACCGGGGAATTTTCGTATCATGGGTGATACCCTCGATATCTTCCCAGCGAGTTCGGAGCTCTTTTATTCGATCGAATTTTTCGGTGATGACATCGAACGGATCGTCCAAAAAGTCCCGATCACCAATGAAGTTATCACCTCATTCGATGAGATTGTCATCTTCCCTGCCAAACACTTCATATCCAGTGGAATCACTATCGAACAGGTCATCCCGAAGATTAAAACAGAGCTCGAAAATCAGCTCGCCTTTTTCGCGAGTCAGTGAGACCTCATCAAGGCAGAGCGACTCAAGACCAAAGTCGAGTACGACCTCGAGATGATGCAAGAAGTCGGGTATGTGAATGGGATCGAGAACTACTCGATGTACCTCTCCAAACGCAAGACCGGAGACAGTCCGACCACCCTCATCGATTTTTTCCCGAAAGATTTCATGACCTTCATCGATGAGTCTCATATCACCATCCCGCAGATTGGTGGGATGTACGCCGGAGATCGTGCTCGCAAAGTAAATCTCATCGAAAATGGATTCCGACTCCCCTCCGCGTTTGAAAATCGACCGCTCCGATTCGAAGAATTCGAGCAAAAAATCGGACAGACCGTCTTTGTTTCGGCCACTCCATCCAAGTACGAGGCAGCTCACTCAGAAGGTATCGTCGAACAGATTATCCGACCGACCGGACTGCTTGATCCACTCATCGAGATCGAAGATATGGAGTATGTGGCAGATAGTTTGATGCGTCACATCCATGATACCATCAAACGAAATGAGCGATTCCTCATCACGACCATTACCAAGAAATCATCCGAGGAACTCGCCGAGTATCTCCTCGGGAATGGTATCAAAGTCCGCTATCTCCACTCCGAAATCGAAACCATCGAACGACTCGAGATCATCCGAGACCTCCGCATGGGCAAGATCGACGGGATCGTCGGGGTCAATCTGCTCCGAGAAGGGCTCGATCTCCCGGAGGTTTCTTTCATCGCCATACTCGATGCCGAGAAAATCGGATTC
>CAZCYU010000115.1:0-3634 GCA_964503165.1 uncultured Candidatus Peribacteria bacterium
CCCCCCGGGGGGGGGTTTTTGTGTTGGGGGTGGGGTTTGGGGTTGCAATTTGGAAAATTTGGATATAATGGGGGAAGTTTATAATGTAATTTATTGCAAATATGGTAAAAATACTCGATAGACAAGATGATACGGTCATTGTGAAGGTTCCGACTACCTATCTTCCTTACCTCAGAAAAATCGAAAGGAGCCAAAGAAATGCTTCGTTTTTTCCTGATTCCAATATCAAAAACAAAACGGATTTTGCATTATCATTGAAACAGAAATGAATGACTGATGATTTTGTCAGTAACTTCTTGAAATCATATGAATAATGTTATTGTAAAACAGCACATAGAAGGTATTGTAAAGAAATTTGGAATAGAAAATAAATTCCAAAAACAGGTAAGTAAAATAAGAGAAGGTGTTTTTGATAAATGATTGTGACTTGAAAAAATAGAGGTTGAAAATAATGTGTATCTTTATTCTTTCCGTATAGATATTCATTTCAGAGGGTATGCACGCAAGGAGGCTTGAGATTTTATTGTTTTTGATGTGAATAACCACGACTATAACACTATTATAAAGAAGTTGAAAGCCATCAGATAATTTCAAAAATATAAAACCCCCTTCCGGGGGTTTTATATTTTTACGGTTGTCTCCGTAGCGTCAGCACCACAACCTCCGAAAATCCGGAGGTGCGGATGGGTGGTCACCAGGTTCCGGCTCCGGAGGAGGCGGAGAGGGTGTAGTTGTCATCGCGGAAGATTCCGAAATCATATCCGCCAAATATGAGTGATGTGATGAAATTGAATGGAAAGAGCTGTCCTCGGTGGGTGTGTCCGGAGAGTTGGAGATTGATGCCAGCAGCCTGGATCTCTCGGAGATTGGTGGGCGTGTGATGGAGGAGGACGGAGGGCTTTGTTTTGTCGAATTGCATCTCCTGGAGAACAGACGGGATATCCGTCTGCATTCCGCGAGCGGGTGAGGATATGCCGAGCAGCGTGAGCCCGTCGATATCGACCTGCTCGTTATTGAGCACGTGCATCTGAGTTCAAGAAAAAGCTTCGAATACCTCACCGGTTCCGAGATAGACCTCGTGATTGCCGGTGACGAAATACATTCCTTTCTCAGAATCGATACTCTTCAAAGGTTCGATGAGAGATGAGAGATGCCCATCCATCCCATCAAAGAAATCCCCGACGAAGCAGACGATGGTCGGTTTGGTCGTATTGATAGCATCGACGACCTTCTGGAGGAATGGGGCCCGGAGGATATGTCCGAGATGGACATCGGTCACCTGGACGATATTCTTCCCTTCCCAGGCGGACGGGAGGTTTTTGATGTACACGGTCTCATTTCTGACGACTACGTGTGAGGCATTGTAGAGACCGTATACATTCACAAGAATGGTTGCGATGATGACCGTTTTGCCGAGGAAGACGAATGGGATATCTCTGCGCACAATCCGGAAACCAAGGACTGCAGTCCACGCAAGGATGAAGAAAATGAGACCATAAAACAGTGCACTGAGTCCAACGGATGCTACGAGATAGAGTGATCTGGTGATCGGATTATCATACGAGTGCGCGATCATCGAGGTCGCGAAAAAGGAAGGTGAGAAAATAATAATAGCCGTCCAGATTATCGTCCGGATTTTTTTGGATGGTTGGAAAAAATGAATGAGAGAAAATCCGATCCCAATATTTATCCCAAGGATGAGGAGGAGGAGAATAGTAGAGAAGGAAAGGAATGCAAAAAGAGAACTCATATCCATAAAAGATTACTGAATTATTATTGGAGGATTTCGATTTTCTCCTCTACGAATCCATCCTTTTGATAGTCGACCATCTCGCGATAGATCGGACTGGAGATATAGAGCTCGTCGTGATTGCCAGATCCGATGAGCTTGCCGTTTTCGAAGAGGAGGATGGTATCGGCATTGCGGATCGTCGAGAGTCGGTGGGCGATGATGATGGAGGTGCGACCTTCCATGAGGATATTGAACGCATCCTGGACGAGACGTTCGGTCTTGGCATCGAGGGCACTCGTCGCCTCATCGAGGATGAGGATCTGTGGATCGGCGATGATCGCTCGAGCGATGGCGATACGTTGTTTCTCTCCCCCGGAGAGCTTGAGTCCCCGCTCCCCCACTTCCGTATCGAATCCTTTTTCGAGTCCTTCGATGAATTCGAGGATATTCGCCTTGCGACATGCCTCTCTGATCTGCTCAAATGTCACCCCATCACGAACGTATTCGAGATTGTGACGAATAGTGTCATTGAACAGGGTCGTATCCTGGAATACGGCAGCGAGATGAGAACGATAGCTCTCGAGGGTAAACTCGCGAATATCCGTGCCATCGATCTCGATCGTCCCGGAGATGGGATCATAGAATCTCGTCAAGAGTTGCGTGAGGGTCGTCTTCCCCGATCCTGTATGCCCTACAAATGCCACTTTCTGACCCCTCTTAATCTCAAATGACACATCCGTAACCACTTCCCGGTCGTTGGATGGGTAGGTGAAAGAGAGGTGGTTATAAACAATGTCCTTCTTGAAACCCTCGAAAATCTTCGTCCCCGTGTCCGGCTCATCTTCCATCCTGAGGAGTTTGCGAGTTTTGAGGAAACTAACCACGTTTTTGATCGTATTCCGATACGCGGACTCCAGAGTTTGGAGTGGTGCATAGATACGCCCCGCGATCATGACGAAAAAGAACAAATCTCCAATCGTCATCTTGCCATGAAGGATGAAAAAAACTCCCGCGATAGTGACCCCGACTTTTCCGATAAATTCAAGCACCTTTCCTCCAGAATTGAGGAAACTCCAAAACTTCCGAATCTTGTACTGTTCTCAGGAGGCATCATCAATCAATTTTCACAGAATCATTCACTCACGCTTCTCACGAGCATAGAGCCGGACGATACTCAGATTCGTCAGTCCATCCATAAACCGCCCAAAAACCTTATCCCAAAAATTATCCGCTCGCTTCTGCATTGTGTGGGCCTTTTTACCAACGGTCACTGAAATAGCTATCCCGATGGGGAGGACAAATAAAGAAATAAGCATCATCATCGGATTGATATAGAATCCAAATACTAGAAGACTAACGAAAATAAATATCTGTGGGAGGATGACAACATACACATCATATGCAACATCCCATACAGCCTGAATCCCCCGATCATATACCTTCTGTCGTTCTCCGAGACTCGTCGAAATATGATACTCCATCGGGAGACGGAGCATTTTTTTGGTCGTTGCGAGACAAAAAGTATTCCAGCCACGATTTGCGAGACTCGCAATGGAGAACTCATAGAGTGTCGATGTCCCGATCGAGAGGAGGACAAGCCCGATCCAGAGGGCAGAGATTTTGACGAAAAATGCGGATGTTTCGGCGAGGAGTTCGGGTTTGGCGAGGGAGGTCTGGAGGGTGTCGACGAAGAGTTTGTAAAAGTACGGTTCGCTTACGACGAGTGCCACATAGACGAGTAGGAGTGGGAGGAGCCACCAAGCCGATCGTATGATGGACGGCTGTTTGGAGAGCACTTCGAAAAAAAGTTTCCAGTTGGAAATAGGCAGTGTCGTTGATTCTGTTTCGGTCATATAATTTTATTATAATTGATAATATTTTTCCCCTCTCCATATATGGAGA
>CAZCYU010000116.1:0-2992 GCA_964503165.1 uncultured Candidatus Peribacteria bacterium
GGTTTTGTCCTTGTGGAGTTTGGCGAATTCGGTTGCTTTGCCCATGAGTGCCTCTTCGCGAATCTGTTTGCCGAGCTTGTGGGCGCGGAGGAATCGGATATATGGAGGGATGAGTACGAAAGTGAGGAGGAACGAGAGGAGAAGATAGAGGAAGAGAAAGACAATATTTCACATAATGTGTGACCGGTTAGAGAGTATATTTCGTGATGAGTATATGATTTTTCGGTATTTTGCAAAATAATCTCTCCATTTTTTGCAAATTTCCTCAAAATAGAGTACAATAGAGAGAGTTATCCAATAAAAATACAAAAATGATTACCTACTATATCCAACGATTCATCCATTCGACGATCCGGGAAAATAAACTTTTCCACATTATCGAAATGCTCCTCGGAGACGATACGCGGGAGGATATCCTCCTCGACGATTTCATCCGACAACTCAAGAGCTTCCTCGAAAAAGATAACGATGATTTATTTGACGACTACCGCCTCAAGTATCTCATCTTCCTCGACGATTTCAAGAAAAATATCGATGGGATGAAGGATCTAAAGGATACTAGTGTGATTAAGATGAACAGTATCCTCTTCCGCATCTACGAGCTCCCAAAGAAACGCAATAATTTGCTCGTTATTTTCCTCACGTACTTCTATATCTGCAATAAATCCAAACTCTGAGGCAAAGAAATATTCCGGATGATTCACATCTATCTTATGATAATCGCCTACCGCAACCGACTCTCCCACGAAAAGCGACTCGATCTCCTCGACCTTGATCAGAAAAATTTCCGTCCTATCTCCGAGCTCGTACAGGAGCGAGTGCGTGCCATCACGAGGAAGTATCGATTCCTCAGAAATACGATTTTTCAGTATTCAGTCGGTCTTATCTCGATGAGTATCGGAGCGTATTATTCATATATCTTCATGCCGTCAGCACTCCTCCGAGCTGATGTCCTCGGAACGCAGAGTTCTGAGGCATTTGGCAAAGTTGCCATGGATACTTTGTTTCTCGGGCGACTGACTGATGGGGTTATGGGGGGTATCAAAGATATCGGACTCCAAAATATCCTCATCATTGCGGTGCTCGCACTCATCGTGCAGGCAGTTCGCAATAACCTCACCAATGCGGTTTTTAACGGACTCTTTACCAAACTTTTCGAGTTCATCAAGGTGGGGGCGATAGCTCTCTACCGGCTCGTCTTCGCCCTCTACAACTACGCCATCTACAAAATCGAAACCCGATTTATCTTCTCTTCTATCCACGCAGTCGTCAGCAAAAAAATCATCCCCAATGCATTCCTCCTTGGACTTTTCCTCTTCGTATATGTCCTCATTTATTTCAGCATTATCGGACTCTATTTCTTCGCCGGTCTTGCCCTCTCAAATACCGTCCTCCATCCCGTCTGGATCGTTGCTGGATCGGCTTTCCTCACCATCCTCTTTATCTTCATCAATCTCCGAGGGGATATGAATAATTTCAAGGCCTTTATCATCGAGATAGAGGCGATACTCGCAGAACTCAGTGGAAAGAAAGAGGACAAGAAAGAAGAGGTTGTAAATGCGTAATTGTAATGTAATTTCATCTTAATTACTCCGAATACTCGGGAGTTTTTTGATGTACCAAACACCTCCGATCCCGCCGAGATAGACAACTCCAAAGGCAGTTGCGGAGATAAGGAGTGAGAGGAGCGTCCCAAGATGGAGGATGTGTGAGAGGAAGATGTTGAGTCCGCTCGCAATAAGAGCGAAGATGAGAACTCCGGCGGTGAAGCTCGGAAGGAAGTTAAAATGTACCATGTGCCGGGTAGCACGGTAGGTTTGGATGAGGAGGAGAACCTGACAGGTGAGTGTGACCCAGGCTGATCCGACAAAAGAATAGAAGGGGATGAGAGCGAGATTCCCCACGAGATTGACGACAGTGATGATGAGATTTATTTTCAAAAGTTTTTTCTGTTCGTCGTGAGCGATGAGGAGGTAGGTGAAGAGGGAAGAGAGGAAATAGAAAAGGAATATAAAAACGACGATCTGCATCGCATCGAGTGAGGTGTAGAGGTACTTGGTATGTTCGATATATTCGCGGCTCGCGAGCAGTCCGATGACCGATCCGGCATTGACGAAGAGGAACGCGGCGATACCGACTCCGAAAATAAGGAGGATTTTGTAGGCCTTGGCGACGTAATCATGGAGGGCTCCGAAGTCTGTTTTTTTGATCGCTTCGGTGAAGAGTGGGAGCATGGAGTTGAGGAACAGAGTCCCGAACATCATCCCGACCTCGACGATCTTCATCGGGACCGAGTAAAGAGCGATCGAGATATCGGCGAATGTGCGAGGTTCGAGAACCGAGAGGAGGATGATGTCGACCTTAAAATAGATGACATTGAGGAAGAGAGCGATCCCATAGGGGAGCGATATTTGGAGGATATGTTTCATGTATTCCCGGTCGTATCGGAACCGTATTTTTTCAATCTTATTGGCATAAAAATAGAGGAGTCCGGTCATGACGATATTACCCAGGAGTCCCGCTACGAGGACCCCGACGAAACCCCAGAATTGCATATCGGGACTCGCGGACATAATCCCTTTTGGGATGAGGATGAACACAACGAGGAGCATCGCGAGGAAATTGACGACCTTACCGGCAGTGATCGAGACGAACGAAAACTCCGTCTTGAGATGAGCCTGGAGGAGGGACATAACCGAGCTATTCATGAGTCCGAAGAGGGTAAAAACTCCGGTGATGAATATCCCCACGAGTGCCAGGGGCGAATTGTATCCCGGCAAGAAGAATCCGATGGCGAGTGAGAGGAAGATGATACAGACCCCGAAAAATGTCCGAAGTGTCAGGATATTCCCCACGATACTCTGCACTTTTGCGTGGTCTCACTTGTGTTCGGAGATCTCTCGGACCGTGATCGTATAGAGTCCGAGGTCGGCGATCACCGAGAAAATCGAGAGGTAGTTGTAGACCTTCGAGTAGAGTCCATATCCCGCGA
>CAZCYU010000117.1:0-5466 GCA_964503165.1 uncultured Candidatus Peribacteria bacterium
GAAGATATAACATCTGATTCGTATGTTTGAACCTTGGGATGAATTGTTCAGCCAGATTTCTCTGGGCCAATAAAAATAAATTGAATACGACAAAAGACCTCCTGAGTAACCATCTATGCCTCATCTTCAGCCAAGTTAGAATGATTGAACTATGCTCACGTATGAGAAATCTGATGAGTGAAAATCTGAATTGATTGAATTGAATTTACAGTGAAAAAGAATGCGATTACTTTGTGAAAACAAAAATTGAGTATCGCAAAAAAAACGACAACGGGAGAATTTCCAGTCCTGGATTTTAATAACTTAAAAGATGCCTCTTGAACACCATTTACCTTGAGCATTGCAAATATATACTGATTAGAGATTGTTCTCTATTCTTGAACGCAGATTGTGTGAACCTATGCTTTGCCAATCACGGTTATCCCAAACAATGATCTCAAAATAGGCTCCATTAATATAAATGGGAATGATTCCTATGCTAACTGAGCGGATATGTATGCTTTATGCGGTAGTGTAGTTGATTCTTTTTGAAATCCGATAAATGCTAATTATAATGTTGATGGATGAGTTTCGTTGTCATCTCCAGAGAATTTTGATATAGATTCGGTAACTTCCTGATTCCAGGGAGAATGATTACGTATCTCAAATCCAGCATTCATTAATTCTCAATTTTGTTTTCATCTCACATCTCTCGCTCCTTGAAAAAAGGATGTTACTTTCAAAGCTCGCATACCGAAACATAATCCGAGTGGAGACTTAAGTGCAAATGGCGAGTTTCTTGACGTGTATATTACGAAAACAATTTCCTTCCGTAAACCATTTACTTGAATTCTCTCCATCGCAACCTCGCCCTATACTCTCTCCATTGGGACGATGCTCACGATGCAGCTTGGTGTGACTCCGAAGAGTACGCTTGCCTGATATTCTATCACCCAATTTAAAGATCAGATGCGACTTGTGGATAGTACAAATCATGAGTTCCAGGGGCTTGAAAATTCCGTCAATCTCACTAATAATCCGACGATTGATTACCGTATCAATGCAAAGACGGATGCGGGAGTGGGCATAGTTCCGGAAGTCTCCATCAGTGGTAATCCTGTTATCTCCTATACGCTTGATGGACAGACGGTCAGATATCGGCTCTCTGCTACTGATAGTCCCTCTGATACGATAGAACTCAATCTCTGATGAACGCAGATGAATTCTCTCAAGGTGGTTGGGAATCTCCAGTGACAGGGGAAGCAGACACTTGCGAGTCAAAGTGCGAACTTCTCTGATATATCCAAATCAGATATGCGCACAACAATCCGAAAAAATGCCTATACATTGATACGATGACGTACATCATCGGAGACGGTTATTGGAGGTGTAAAATACCATGAAGGAGATTATACGCTTTCCTGAGAACCAACATATGAGACACTCATCGTCAAAAATGGGAATCTTACGATTACCGAAAATTTTAATACAATCAACAAGAAATTTGGAATCATAGTGCTCCGGGATAGCGCTACACAGACGACCCAGGGGAATATCTACGTACGACCAAATGTCCGATATATCCGTGCCGCGATGTATGCCGATGGTGGTATCATCAGTAATGGCTTCCTGAATGATACGGTTGGAAACTATAAGGATTCTGCAACACGAACCAATGTACTCAGCGAACAGTTGGTTATCAAGGGGACACTCTTCACGAGGAATACAATCGGAGGGGCAATCAAGGGCTCTACGGGTAAATACATCCTCCCAGGAGGATCTCTGACAACCGATTTTGATCAGGCTATGATGTATGATCTGAACTATATGCGCAGAAATAATCATGGATATAATATAGTGGGGATAAATGGAAGTAAAGATTATAATCAGGGGAATCAAAATAATGTTGTGATTATCTTTGACTCAAGTCTCCAGAGTAGTCCACCAAAAGGATTTAAATAAAAAATGAAATGTAGAGACGTACTGTGGTGTGTCTCTACATTTTTTTATGTTCTTGTCAACTCTATTTTCTTGCTTCTTTATCAAAGATATACTATACTGTTTGAGTATACATTTTTAATTCACAAAAATATACAATGCAGAAACATACTTTCCAGACAATTCTCACAACTCTCATACTTTCCGTTTCTTGTGTACAAACATGTGCACCAGCTTTTGTGTACGCAGCTGGATCTGATCCGACGACGATTGTCGGTATCAAAAAATCTCGCACATCGAAGATTCTCGATAATTTCAAGAATCAGGAGAAGGTGTTGTTATTCGAGAATGTCCCTTTTTCATCTGACGATGAACTCGGTATTTTCAATGCAGAAAAGAAGATGAATAGTCTGAATGATGTGCTGAAACGATTACAATCATCCAAAGAACAGTACAAAGAACAGAAACAAGTGGTAACACGTGAGAAAATAACCCTCAAAAGAACCATCGCTGAGCTCGATACGAGTATATCTGAGACAGAGCAATCCATCAAAGACACCGAAGATCGTATCGCTGAAAAAAATCGGGAAATAGCCGAGTATTCTCTCCATATCGATGAGCTTCAGCAGAAGATAGCGACCAATAAAGAGTCCATTCTCAAATATCTCACGTATATCTACACCAAGGGAGATCTCATTTATGATAACGCTCAAAATATCGATGTTATGAGGAGTATTATCCTCAATGATGGGAATATTTCGGATATCCTCAATGATATCCATTATAAGAGCATACTAGAGATAACGGGTCAGAATTTCATCGAACAACACCGGCTCCTTATAAAGGAATATTATTACAATAAAGAATCTCTCAAGAAAGAGAAGATTGAGCATCTCCGTCTCAAGAATGAACTCATCACCAAAAATCGTGATCTCCTCGGTCAGAAAGAATACAAAGAGCAACTCCTTGAAGTAACCAAATGACAGGAAGCACTTTTCAATCAGTATATCGCTACCAAACAACAAGGTGAGGAAAATATACAGAATCGTATTGCAAATATCTCTGAAGACTATACGAACATCTTCGCAAAATTGGGCGATAAGTACAAATGTGACGTTGTTGGGACTGGAAGTGTCCGAGCTATAACAGAAAATACCGCTTCAGGGTATACTTTCACCGATTCCGGGAATCTCCTCGATTCTTGTACTGACCTCCAGAAATTCTATGCAGCCGAAAAACAACTCATCGACTATCCTATCGATGAAGATCTCCGCAATCCACTCATCTGGCCAGTGGCTGCGACTCGTCTTTCGACATATTTCCATGATGAGGGATACTATAAGGCACTCGGGAGTGAACACGAAGCCATCGATATCCCGATGCCACAATCGTCCGATATTATCGCTCCATCTGCAGGGTATGTTTATTTTATCGCTCCACCAACCAAGGGTGGTTATGGATATATCGCTCTCAAACATGCCAATGGATTCGTGAGTGTGTACGGACATATATCAGAAGTCCTCGTCAACAAATTTGATTTCATTGATGCGGGGAAGTTATTTGCTCGCAGTGGTGGAGCACCGGGAACTCCGGGTGCGGGAGTGATGACGAGCGGGGCACATCTCCATTTCGAGCTCTACAAGAATCGTGAATCCATCGATCCGCTCCGATATCTCGATCTCACGAGACTTAAATATGATAATATAGAGGGGAAGTATCGGTATAAATTCATCGAAGATCTCAAGGCTCGGTATGGGAATAAAACGAATATTTCTAAATACTCCACCTTTATGATTGCCGGTTCGAACGAACTTGAACGTCAGAAATATTTCCTCGCCAATTATGCTGTTCCGACTTTTGCTGATGTGAATGTCTGGACAGAGGAGGCAGTTGGTGCTAAACTCGATCCAAGTTTCCTCATGTGTATCGGTCTCGCCGAGTCCAATCTCGGACATCATCTCAAAACGGCGTATAATGTTGGAAATGTCGGGAATGTTGATTCTGGTGGAACCTATGAGTTTTCGAGTTCTCGAGAAGGTATTTATTGGATGGCGAAGACCCTCAATAATAAATTCCTTGGCAAGTATCAAAGTATCGATAAACTTTCTCGCTATGGGAATAAAACCGGATCCATCTACGCATCATCTTCTGCTAATTGGCACAATAATATCATTCGGTGTCTCTCTGCTCTCAAGGGTCGATTCATTGAAGATGATTTTCAATTCCGACTTGCAAATGATGGAGAAATCGAGTAAACTATCCAAGTTTTATTTTTTCATTTTCTTTTTATGTATCCACTCAAAACAAAAGCGAAGTATAATCCAAACAATCTTGCATCCACAACCAATACGTATACAACAGTCTATCTCGGTAACTATATTGCAGGAGATTATAGTGAGGGGCATGGGAGCCATCCGGGTGTTGACGTCGTACCTGTCACTCCAAACGATACTGTTTTCGCCTGTCTCGATGGAGTCGTGCAGGTCGCTCAAAACAAGGCAACAGAAGGGAATTATGTGGTCATCAAACACGATAATGTCCCAGATCCTGTGAGTCCCAATGTCAAAACTACTCTCTATTCCTGTTATCTCCATCTCTTCGAACTCGGGGTCACCGTGGGACAACTGGTGAGTGAGGGTGATGTGATAGGGAAGTCTGGGAATACCGGGAACTCCACTGGAGAACATCTCCACTTCCAGATTGACCGAGCTGATGCACCGTTTCATCCGTACTGGCCGTTTAGTTTCTCCGAAGCCAATGCAGCGGGAATGGGATTCTTCGAAGCTGTCAATAAGGGGCTCGGGATCGATAAAGCTCGTAAATTTACAATAAATCCTCTTGTGTATCTCGATCATATAGAGTCGGGTGAACTCTCATCTGATACGGTTGTTTCGAGTACCGTTATCGCGAGTACAACAACTGTAAGTGTTCCCCAACCAACAATCCAACCTACTCCGACAACTACCGGAGGATTTACCGACGTACCGGCAAATTATTCGTATGCGCCAGCCATCAATTCTCTCAAATCCAAGGATATCATCGCCGGAAACAATGGGAAATTCCTCCCAAACAATACCATTACTCGTGCAGAACTCCTCAAGATGGTCTTCGGGGCTGCCGGAACAACTCTCGTGACTGGAGGACAGAACTATTTCTCCGATGTCGATAGTAGCTCTTGGCAAGCACCCTATGCCAATACTGCGAAAGTCAATCGAGTGATTGGAGGGTATTCTGATGGGACATTTAAGCCAAATAACTCTATCACCCGTGCTGAAGCCTTTAAGATTATTATCAATACATTCCATACAGAAGCACTCGATAGTATCTCTTTCCAGGTCTTCGATGATGTCCTGGTTGATGCATGGTATGCTCCGTATGCCAATTTTACCAAGACGCACAATCTCATCCGGTTTGCCTCCAATACTTTCGAACCAAACAAACTTATGACACGATGAGAAGTCGCCAATGCGATATATATGCTGATGCAGGATATGTAAAGATCTCTATAAAAAATCGCCCCCCCCAATTTGGAGCGGGTTTTTTTTTTTT
>CAZCYU010000118.1:0-21226 GCA_964503165.1 uncultured Candidatus Peribacteria bacterium
AGGGGGGGATTTTCTCCCCCCTCCCCCCCTGTGGGGGGGCTAGGGGTGGATATCGCTTACGCAGCTTCCGGGAATCCGACTATCACTTACATCAAAGGAAACTACAATGGCATGGTAGCGAAAACGGTCACTGGTTCTGTCATCTATGTCATAGCTACCCCCTCTCTCACGACTTCCACTGGTACTACCGGTTCCAGTATTGATGTCACCACTCTCTCGGGTAAACTCCTCTATCACGGACAAACCAACTCAGGTTGAATAGCCTATACTCCGACTCTCATCTATTCTTCCGGATCACTCCCAACCAATGACGATGCCTGACAAATCACCCTCCTCACTACTAACCTCAAAACTGCCTACTCTGGTTCTGTCGTCTCACAGAACTCCAATATCTCAAATGTCCTCACCACCACCGGTGCAACCAACATAACCTCCCTCTGAGCCTCCATCATCACCAACTACCTCGGCTGATCTGCCAGTGCTCCACCCCCACCACCTGCCACATCCTACAGTCTCACAAACTCACTGATGTTTGACAGTGCGAGTGCTCAGTATTTGAGTCGGACACCAAGTGTTGCTGGGAATCAAAAAAAATGGACATATAGTGTTTGGGTAAAACGCGGAAAATTATCTTCAGATTACCCAGCATTTCTTGGAAATGCCCCAAATGGCGTTAGTGATAATATGTCAGCATATTTTTCACCATCAGATACTATTAAATGGGTATTTAATAATTCTATAGTAGCACTAGAAACAACTCCAGTTTATAAGGATCCGTCTTCCTGGTACAATATTGTATTAGTATGGGATACTGATAATGCAACAACTACTCATAAGGCACGAATTTATGTTAACGGTAATGAAATTACAGCATTTTCTACTGATAATCGTGCATCATTAGGCTGATCCACTTCCTCGTGGAATAAGGCAATACAACATTATTTATTTGGGTCATCGAATCCAGTAATTGATTTCGACGGCTACCTCGCCGACGTCAACTTCGTTGACTCCGGCGCTCTCGATCCGACATCTTTCGGATACTCAGATCCAACCACCAATCAGTGGCTTCCGAAACAGTATACCGGAACCTACGGAACCAATGGATTCCATCTGGATTTCTCCGATACAGGAGCTCTCACAACCACAAGTAATGTTTGATTAGGAAAAGATAGTTCCGGAAATGGAAATTATTGGACTACAAATAATCTTGCCCTTACAAATTCAGTCATCGATACACCGTTGAATAATTTTGCGACGTTGAATCCGTTGAGTAGTTATGTTGTATCACCAATAAACGGCAATCTTGGCTTTAGTGGGCTAAGTGCGGGTGGTATTGGCTCAATAGGTGTTGCATCGGGGAAATACTACTGGGAATCGGTGTACACGGCTATTGGCTCAGCAGACGGTGTAATTGTAGGCATCCGTTCAGCCGACTCCATTGGAATCGGCACGGCTGAGAATGTTGGCTATTATGGCGGTGGTGTAGAAAGTGGGAAGAAGACTATAAATAGTGGAATCAGTTCAGCTTATGGAGCAACCTGGACAATCCACGATGTAATTGGCGTTGCACTTGATTTAGACGCTGGAACAGTTACATTCTACAAAAACAATGTCAGTCAAGGTATAATTAGTTTTACTGTTGGTGGCAAAGCGTGGACTCCTTTTAATTGGAGAACTGGAATCGGAAACAGCACCAATATAGGCACCGTAAACTTCGGTCAAAAAGCCTTCACTTATACTCCACCATCCGGCTTCAAAGCCCTCTCCACTGCCAATCTCCCACCCCCAGCAATAGTAAATCCGAAATTGTTTTTTGATGTGTTGACGTATACGGGAACTTCTGCCAGTCAAGCTATCACTGGCCTTTGATTTCAACCAGATTTTGTGTGGCTTAAGGATCGATCTGTAGGGAATGTACATGAATTGTTTGATTCTGTTCGTGGTCCGATGAAAGCCATATACTCTAATTTAACTAATGCTGAAGAAACACTAACAGAAACACTCACCTCATTTAATAGCAATGGTTTCAATTTAGGGAATTATACCGGCATAAATACTTCTACTAATAAATATGTCGCATGGAACTGGAAGAAATGAACAACCCCGGGATTTGATATCGTAACCTATACGGGAACTACTATAGCACGAACAGTACCTCATTCACTCGGTAGTATTCCGAAAATGATAATCGTAAAATCACGCACTGGTACGAGAAGTTGGGGGGTATATCATGAAAGTGTTGGGAATTCAGGTGCATTATATTTGGATTTAACCAACGCTACTAATGTAGCATCATTTCATTGGAATAATACATCTCCAACATCCAGTACATTTTCTCTCGGTGTTGGAACGGTAACAAATAGTGCTGAACCTTATATCGCCTACCTCTGGTCCGAAGTTCCAGGATTCTCGAAATTTGGGAGCTACACGGGGAACGGAAGTGAAGATGGGCCGTTTGTGTATACGGGATTTAGACCGAGATATGTTATGATAAAATCTGCAGGAACGGGAGAACAGTGGTTTATACATGATTCAATAAGAGATATCTACAACCCTGTAGGTAAATGGTTATATGCAAATGGAAATACTATTGAACAATCTAGTACCTTTTTAGATTTTACTTCCAATGGATTTAAAATCCGTGTATTAAATGATAGTCATAATACAAGTGGTATTACCTATATCTACGCGGCTTTTGCGGAGGCGCCGTTTAAGTATGCGAATGCGAGGTAGGGGATATGGAAAGATGATTTCTGCACAAAATTTTGCTTTTTTCACTTTTTTCATTATTATTCCTCGCAGGACACCTTAATATATCACCTACTATATTATGTCATCTTTCCTCGATTCGGTACCGTTGTTTACATCACTTACCCAACAAGAGCGAGAAACGCTCTCTATGTTCTGTCAGGAGCGTATATTCCAGAGCGGAGAGATTATATTTTATGAGGGGGATGATGCAATAGCACTCTACGTGGTCAAAACTGGATCCCTCAAGGCGTACAAAGATCGCTCTGATGGGGAGATTATCCTTGGGTACATCGGTCCGGGGAAATTGGCTGGAGAGATGGCGTTGTTTGATCCGGACGCTCCGAAGAGGCGTATGGCGACGGTGAAAGCGATGGAAGACTCGTTGCTCCTCATTATCATGGATTATGCGATCTTAGAGCTCTCCAAGAAACATCCGGAGATATACGAGAAGATCACTCAGGTCATCATTGAGAGGAAGCACCATCCGTTTTCTGAGTAAAAAAGTTGTTCAGAAAAAGAATTTTTTGAGGAATAAAGAAGCGTTTTTCGCGAATAAATCAGGGTTTTCTCAGAATAAAGAGCGTTTTTCTTATAAAAATTAGAAAAACATTTGCTTTAATCCCTTTTTTTTATACAATACGCGAGCAATTTTTAATTTCACACCTTATCCGCTCCGTCCCCATGGGAAGTAGAGACTCAGAATCCAGGAAGCAAAAAGAAGATAAAATAGAGGTCGAGGGGGCTATTATTAAAACCCTTCCCGGCGCAATTTTTGAAGTAAAACTTGCTGATGATTTCGGAGGAGGAGGGATGATTATCCGAGCCTATATCTCTGGGAAGATGCGAAAGAACTTTATCAACCTCATCGAGGGCGATACTGTCCTCGTAGAATTGACCCCCTATGACCTCTCTCGAGGGAGAATCGTTTTTAGGAAAAAATAATCCGTATATATACTATAATATAATTCAACTATGAAAGTCCGCCCATCTGTAAAAAAAATGTGTGATAAATGTTCCGTAATACGCCGAAAGGGTGTGGTTCGTGTCATTTGTGATAATCCGAAACACAAACAACGACAAGGATAGTATCTTGTCTATATTTTTAGTTCCAATATTTTCATCTTTATTCTATGGTTCGTATCGCTGGAGTTAATCTCCCAAATGGAAAACATTCTGACATCGCCCTTATGTACCTCTACGGTATAGGACGACCTCTTGCTATCAAGCTCCTTGATAAGCTCGGGATTGAAAAAACAAAGAAAATCGACCTCCTTTCCGAAGAAGAGCTCGATAAGATTCGTGAAGAACTCAAGAACTATCTCATCGAGGGGTACCTTCGTCGAGAGGTTTCTCAGAATATCAAACAACTTCAAGAGATCAACTGTTATCGTGGTATGCGACACAAGAAGCGGCTCCCAGTTCGTGGACAACGAACCAAGACCAATTCCCGTACTCGTAAAGGAAAAGCTGTGGCAATCGCTGGAAAGAAGAAATAAAACTACCAATAATTTAATAAACTCATTTATATGGCAAAAGTTTTGAAGCGTTCGAAGAAAACTCGTAAAAATATCCCAGAAGGGATTATTTCTATTAATGCGAGCCTCAATAATACACATATTGTCGTTTCTGATAAAGAAGGACAGGTTCTTACTTGGGCAACCGGTGGGAGTTCAGGGTTCAAGGGGGCACGAGAGGCAACACCATATGCTGCTCAGATTACTTCTGAGGGGGCAGTTGCGAAGGCAAAAACCCTCCATGGTATGGAAAAAGCGGTTGTGTATGTAAAAGGAATCGGTGCTGGTCGCGAACAGGCCGTTCGTGGTATCGTCAATTCTGGAGTCGAGCTCACTGCTATCTATGATATTACACCTGTTCCACACAATGGATGTCGTAAGAAAAAAATCCGAAAACTCTAATTCTTTTCACTTTTTTAATCACTTTTTATAAATTATGCGATTTACCGGTCCAAAAGTTAAACTCTGTCGTCGTGAAGGTATCAACCTTTTCGGTTCTGAGAAATATGATCTCTCCAAAAATCACCGAAAACTCCTCGGTGGGAAATTCGGAAAAACTTCCGAATACGGAACACAGCTTCGTAAGAAACAGGCTGCAAAACGAATGTACGGTCTCACAGAGAAACAATTTTCACTCTACTATGCCAAGGCGCTTAAGATGAAGGGGGTTACTGGTGAATCTATGCTCCAACTCCTCGAAATCCGTCTCGACAATGTTGTTTTCAAATCCAATTTCGCCCGGACGATTATGCAGGCTCGCCAATTTGTCGGTCACGCTCACTTCCACGTAAATGACAAGAAGGTAAATATCCCTTCTTACGCACTCAAAGTCGGTGATGTTATTTCACTCCGAGAGAAGATGAAGGAATCTCCCCTCTACAAAACACTCGTAGAAGAATTCAAAGAATTTGCCAAAAAGAATACGAACGGGACAATCACTGCTGCGAAATGGCTCGAAGTTAATACCGCGAAACTCAGTATCACAATCAAGGCACTCCCAACAAAGGAAGACTTCGATCAAGTGATTGATATCCAGAAGATCATAGAGTTCTACTCCAAATAATCCTGTTTCCCATTCAATTGTTATCTTAACCCACTGTTCTATGCATATAATCCATAATACTATCGGGGTTCCGAAAATCACACACAAATCACTTGGAGAAAATGAGTCACACTTCGTTGTTGGTCCACTCCCAAGTGGGTATGGTGTCACTATCGGGAATTCCCTTCGTCGCGTTATGCTCTCCTCTATCCCAGGAGCTCGAGCAACCGGTATCAAAATCAAAGGAGTCACTCACGAATATACCACTCTCCCAGGTGTTAAGGATAGTATCCTTGATATTATGCTCAATCTTAAGAGCCTCGTTGTTGAGAAAAAAGACAGTGATATCGAATGGGTTCACCTCGTGAAATCAAAAGCAGGAAGAGTCACAGCCGCAGATATTAAGACGAGTTCCGGAGTGAAAATACTCAATCCAGATCTCCTCATTACGGAGATTGATCGAGACGGATTCGAGCTCAATATGAGTATCCGAATAGAAAAATGAGTGGGGTATATGAATATGGAAGAACTCAAGAAACGAGAAGAGGACGTACATGTACTCCTCCTCGATGCGAACTTCTCTCCAGTCGTTACCGTCAAATACGAAGTTATGAATGTTCGTTTCGCTGATATGACCAATCTTGACTCTCTCGAGCTCACGATCAAAACAACCGGAGTTATGTCTCCACAAGACGTTCTTAGATTCTCTGGAGATATGCTCTCCTCATACTTTGCCCTCTTCAATGAAGCAGGACTCCAAGTTGAAGGAGAATTCATCGGAGATATCAAACAGATTATCGAACGTGAAAAACGTGAAGTAAAATCAGAACTCGAAAAAGAAACGTACACACCGATTGAAATTATGGGACTCTCTCCTCGTACACTCAATGCACTGGTCAATGGAGATATCCTCTCTATCGAACAACTCATCCGATGTACCGAAGCAAAACTCTCTTCTATCAAGGGATTCGGGAAAAAGGCGATGACCGAAGTACGAGAATCGCTCAAAGAACGAGAACTCAAACTCCTCGGAGACGACTAATCTTTTTAAAAAAATCATAACTCATTATTAACTCTACAAACCATGAGACACCGCGTTAGAAAAAATCTCCATTTCAGTGGAAAAGACCAGGATCATAGAAATGCTATGATTCGTAATCTCCTTACGAGCCTTTTTACTCATAAGTCTCTTATGACGACCAATAAAAAAGCAGAGGCGGTTACTCCTTTTGTGGATACACTCATCAATGTCGTCAATGCCGTAGAAACGCCAAATGACAAGATGAATGCGATCAGACGAGCCGGTGAATACCTTTTCACTAAGGAATCTTCCCTCGAGCTCTTCGATCGAGTCGCACCAAAATGCAAAGGAAAAACGTCTGGTTTTACTCGCATCACACCGATCAAGTATCGAACCGGAGACAACGCGAAACTTGTTAAACTCGAGCTTATCTAATTTTATTCTTTCCTGTTTTAAAAAATATGAAGACACTTATGCCGACGCAAATCCCACTCGCTGAGAGGAAATGGTACATCATCGATGCCAAGGGGCAAACTCTTGGACGTCTTGCGACCAAAGTCGCGACACTTATCTCTGGGAAAAGCCGTCTTGATTTTTCTCCACACATGGATAATGGTGATTATGTCATCGTTCTCAATACCAAGCAGGTATTCGTAACCGGGAAAAAAGAAGAACAAAAACTCTACCGAACTCACTCCGGATATATGGGAGGACTCAAAGAGACGAGTCTCGGGAAACTTCGTTCTGACCGACCAAATGCCATTATCGAACACGCTATTTCTGGGATGCTCCCAAAAAATCGACTTCGCGACGGGATGATGAATCGTCTCAAACTCGTTGATGGTGAGGCACATGATTACGCCTCACAGAAACTCGAAACGATCACTTTATAACTTTTAGTATTACCTTTTTTAACACGTATCTTTTATGGCTTCTCTTAAGTATATATATGCTATCGGTCGCAGGAAAACTGCAACGGCTCAAGTTCGTCTTTTTGCTGGAGTCGGTGACTCAGTGATTAACGGTAAACCGTTTGATCAGTATATTCATCGAGGTGATCTCTTCTCTGTCCTTTTCTCTCCCTTCAAAACGGTAGGACTCCAGGATAAGTACCATTTCAACATAACCGTTGATGGATCAGGAGAAAGCTCACAAGTTCAGGCTATCCGTCTCGGTATCGCTCGTGCTCTTGTCCTCGAAAATGCTGCTCTGAGAAAAGCTCTCAAGGATAACGGATTCCTCAAACGAGATTCCAGAAAGGTAGAACGAAAGAAGCCAGGTCTCCACAAAGCCCGCAAAGCTTCTCAATGGTCAAAACGATAAAATTCATAATTATTCATTACTTATTCCACAATGCCAACTATTAATCAACTCGTCAGAAAATCTCGTGCAGATAAATCTCGAAAGAGTAAATCTCCAGCGCTCCAGGTTATCAAAAATACCATCAAGCGTCAATCTCTCGATCTCGCATGTCCACAAAAACGAGGAGTATGTACCAAGGTATATACCATGACTCCAAAGAAACCGAATTCAGCGCTCCGAAAGGTAGCAAAGGTTCGTCTCACCAATGGTCATGAGGTTATCTCCTATATCTGTGGAGAAGGACACAATCTCCAAGAGCACTCCGTCGTCCTCATCCGTGGTGGACGTGTCAAGGATCTCCCAGGGGTACGATACCATATCGTCCGATGAGTTCTCGATAGCCAAGGAGTTGATAAACGTGGTCAGAGTCGGAGTCGATACGGAACCAAGAAACCAAAGGCAAAGAAATAATCTAACTTTTTATTTATAATTCACTGTTCCACTCTATGAGTACCAAAGGAAACATCACCGTCACCATCAAAAATGAAAAAATTGCGAAATTCGTCAATTATATCATGAAGGAAGGAAAGAAGACTCTTGCTATGAAGATCCTCTCCAATACTTTTGAGACGATGAAGAAAAAAGGTTTCGATAAACCAGAAGACGTATTTGAAAAGGCTTTCGAAAATGTTATGCCTCGGATTGAGGTACGACCAAAACGAGTCGGAGGTTCTATCTACCAAGTTCCGCAAGAGGTTAACGCCAAGCGTCAATTTGCTCTCGCAGTCCGATGGGTCCTTGCTTCTGCTCGTGCCAAGAAAGGAGGAGATTTCTCCAACTTCCTCGCTCAAGAGCTTATCGAAGCATCTCAAGAGACAGGAAATGCCGTGAAAAAGAAACTCGAAGTGTACAAGATGGCTGAGGCTAACAAGGCCTTCGCTCGATTTGCCCGCACAACCAAAAAGAAATAAAAAAAACTTCGACCTTTGCATTCAAAGTTTACGTTCCTCGCTCATCGTACTTCTCGTACGCCTCGCTTCAGTACGCACTTTTCATACAAATCTCATCGTTTTTCAGAAATTCAAGAAAATCAAAATTATTATTTTTTTAATTTTTACACAATATGGCTCATAAGAAGGCCCAAGGGTCCACCTCCAACGGTCGCGATTCGGTCGCGAAACGACTCGGTGTCAAAGTATTCGGTGCACAGAGCGTGCTCGCCGGTGGTATTATCATCCGCCAAAAAGGGAACAAATTCTGGCCAGGTGAAAATGTCCAACAAGGAAATGACTTCACCCTCTTCGCAACGAAGGCAGGTCTCGTCTCATTCCAAGAGAAACGCAAACAGCGTTTCGACGGACGTATCTACCGAGATATATTCGTATCAGTGAAATAATCATCATAAAAAAATCTCCCGAAAGGGAGATTTTTTTATGATGTACCCTATTTAATTTTTTCTATTTACCCATTTTTTACGTGTTTCTGTACTATTTCCACAATTGTATCCACAGATAATATAGAACTTACTCCTTGAGGACTCCCGATAATATCTCATCTTCCTCCCCATCCAGATTCAAGTGTTTGTAGTTCTTTGAGAACTCATAAAATATCACAAGGAATATTATTATCGTAGCGACAGATAGTATATTTTATATAGGTCCCTTTGGAGGGGTCTTTAAAATCTACTGGCATGACTGGATTTTTTGCAATCACTACCGGAGCAAGCTCATAACCAAGATTTGTGGCAAAACGATGAGATGACTCTACAAAGGCAATTTTAAATCCATTGACTTCATATAATTCGATCGAGGAGTTTTTTCTTGCATCCTCAAGTTTCTGTGCTCGTTTGGAAGCGATTTCTTCGATTTCTTTTTCTAACATTTTACCAGTGAGAATTCTCGAAATAAGAAGAACTCGAACTTCCATAGTTTTAGAAAAATCAGAGGCAAGTTCCCATATAGCCGATACAGGATTATTCATTTCTCCCGCTGATGGTCCGAATCGATCAAATCTTCCAACTTCTTGGACAAGAATTTCATCGAACGCTATATTATTCATTCTCAAATGAAGAACTGCCATTGCTGTCATACTATCCGCATCGGGTCGAACCGTGGCAATATTTATTCCACTATTCGGAAGATTACAAGTAAGGGCTTGTTCTGCCGAAGATGGAGTTTCGTTGGTATCTTCGGAACGGTGATGATCAAGATTGGTAATATTTGCATATCCCGGAATAGTGATTTCCACACCGAAGTGAACTTCTGGATTCTCGGCATTCGGTCGAGGATCGAGTTGTAATGGAGTAAATGAACATTTTGAAAGTTTATCATCGAGAATATTCATAGCTTGATTTGCAGGAGAGTAAGGAGTACTCTCTGTGGGTTTTTTAACTTCTCCTGTTAAAGGAGTTGGTACGATATTTTTCATAAGAATTATAAGTAAAAATATAAAATATATTATTTAGCGAGTTCTTCAAGAAATTTCATTTCTTCCCAACCTCAATAAGAACTTAGTATAAGTTTACCACGAAACGTATCAGAATTTCATTTCCATATGTTTCGTCCATTTGCAAAAAGTGCAGAATGATTGCCTTTTTCTATTAAAACTCAGCCCTTTTCGGTTAATTTATAAAAGAGTTCTTTTAAATCCCTTTTTCCTGCAAATAAACGTATTAAACTTATATTTTGGTTTATGACACTTTTCATTTTTTCTTGTAAGGCAAGGTTCTCCTGTCTTTGTCTCTCTTTTTGTTTTTGTTCCTTCAGTTCTTCAATTTCTTGTCCATTAGGAAGCCAAAAATTCTTAAAATTATAATACGGTCCATGATGTGGAGAGCTCTCCTCTTTGAACCCAAATTCAAGAATCGAATGGACTTGTCGTTTTTTTTCAAAACTTAATTGATCCGAAAAGGAAACGAGTTGTATACAATGGGGTATTTCTTCATCTGGATTCCAAACCCCTTCTTTAAAGTAATAATCATGTTCTATGATAACCCTAATATGTGTAGGTCCACTTTCGGAAACGGGTCATAAAATTGACATTGCATGTTCTGCGATTTCTTCTATTTTTTGCTTAAATTTAGGATCATCACTTATATAATGTTTCGTACTTTCCCCTGGCATTCATTTATTTTTGTCTGGATCCCAATATAGTCACATAAGAATAAAAAGTTAATAAGTAAATTATGTCGTGTGCACAAATGTATTATGCAATGATTATTGAAAAATGTTTATTTTTTTGATTTACATAATCATATGAGATTGACAATTTTCTTTATTTTAAGGCAAAGGAAAGTTAGACATAAAGTGTTGCAGTTTTTGACAACATTTAATTTATGTGATACTATATAACCACATATTTTTAAAAAAAGCAAAAATTATGATCCAATTTCTTGAATCCATTGGTTTTACTCAAAACGAAGCAAGAACATATCTCGCAGGTCTTTCTCTTGGATATTCAGCTGTTTCAACTATTGCGAAAAAAGCCTGAATCAACAGAACAACGGCATATGCGGTTTTGGATGATCTCGTAGCAAAATGATTTGTGTATGAAAGTTACCGAGGAAACGCTCGATATTACAGTGTTCTTGATCCAGAAAATCTTCTGGAAGTGTTTCGGAAAAGGATCTCAAAAATTGAAAAAATCCTCCCGGAACTTCAGGCTATGAATGCAAATATTGTCACCGGTCCAAAAGTAAAATACTATCAATGATTCGAGGAAGTAAAGCAGCTCTATATTCAAGAATATAAGGATTCCCCCATTGAAATGCGTATTTTCAAGGCTTGAGTAGAGAGATTAGATGAAAAAAAGAAGCTTCGGGATTTCAGGAAAGAGCTCATAAAAAAAATACATTCCAATCAGGTTCGAATTATTGGAAATACCACCAGTTCTACAAAAGAGGATGATAAAAAAGGAAATATTGAACGAAGGAATATTCAAGATTCTGAATTATTTCTTCCTGCTTCCATTAAAATCTACGGAAATAAAGTCCATTTTGTCTCTCTTAAAAATAATCTTTTTGGCGTAGAAATAGAAAACGAAGACATTGCTTCGTGTCTGAAGCAAATTTTTGATTGTATTTGGAAAAATAATAATTCTTTATCCATTTAGTAATATGAATTCTACAAATAGTCTCAGGATTGAGACATCCATTCAGAGTAATAACAGTATTACTCATACGACTGCAACTCGTACAACCGATGTACTCAATACTCCGAATCCCGAAAGAATGGTTATTATTGTATGCTGACCTCCACATAGTGGAAAATCAGTCTTTTTTCATACTTTAAAAGAAATGCTCCCTGATCATATGACCTATGGTATACGCGCATGTCCAGATGGGGAGGGTGATTGGTCTCAGCTTGGAGATGGAGAAGTGGTGCAGGGTATACGAAAAAAATGAATTTTTGATGAAAAAACAATGTTGTGGTATCGACAATCAATAGAAAACAGTAAAAATATTCCTCTTACATTTGTTGATGTTGGTGGAAAAATATCCACTGAAAATGAGAAGATTTTTAAACTCGGAACCCATTGTATTGTCCTATGTCGTTCAGATAAACCTGAAGAAAAAAAGAAATGGGAAGTATTTGCAAAAGAAAATCACCTTACTCTTCTTGCGTCGCTTAACTCCAGTCTTTCTGGATCGGAATGAGAAATTCAAGAAGATGCCGAGGGAACCATTCTCTGATCTGTTGTTTGATTGGAACGGTGAAGTAATGTTTCTTCACTCACCATTGATGCCCTCGCCAAACGTATTTTATCGATTGCTCCGTATAAGCCACTATGAAACGACGTTCTCAAGGAGGAAGATTGATATTATATCCTCGATATGAGTGTTCTCGCAAAAGAAGTTGGTCTTCTTTCCAAAAAAATAACTATTCACGATCAAAAAACAGGAACCGAGAAAATGGTCACTTCTAAAATTTGGTGATCTCATGAAGTAACTCGTCTCACCTCTATTCTTTCCAAGTTGCCTTTTAGTCGAACAAAACCACTTGTATTGAATGGGATTGCTCCAGCTTTTGTATATACGAGAATTATCTCGGCTGTCCCAAATGATCATATATTTATTGCAGACCCAAAGGTTCTGTGAGGGAAAATTGACATTTCATCTCAAACAGAAGACACAACAACCAGTATGTTACTAAACTATAATAGTATTTTGGATGAAGAAAAAACTATTTTGACAATCGATATCCCTGGTGGGATTTTTGACATGCAGAAAATATCTGAGATTACCTTACCTCAGGTACCTTTTGATAAATGACTCATCATTTCTGGGAGACTTCCTATTGCTCTCTCTGCAAAAATAGTCAATTATTATCGGTGAAAGGTTCCATTTATAGCACTTTTTACTCCTCAGCAGGTTGAAGATTCGAAAATGAAAGAACCATGTATGATTGTTTACTGAGAAAATATAGGAAAATATATTTCACTATCCCAGAGACTGTAAAATAAACTGTGTAAATATTGATATTTAAGATTTTGGTATTGGATTTACTACTTTTGTTGCTGGATACTCCACTTTAATATCAAAAATATTGGTTTTTCTTGTGCTTACTTCGTTATGTTCATAATGAGCATAATTTGGGACACCGGTTTCTGAATGTACCGCCTCTTTATATGCTTGTTTATGATTATTGAATAATTTTGATAATCATTTTTGAAAAAGTCCATTTAAATCTGTTCAGTTATCTTTCATTATCCCTATAGCTTTTGTATGTTCTCAACGAGCAATCATAATTATAACCTGATTCTTTTTATTTGTATCAAGCTTGGTTTTATTAAGCGCAGTTCTTATTTTACCTTCTATCGTAGTCATTCTAGGAGAAACCCTTAAGGCTCACTGTATTTTTGGTGAAGACGGGGTGACTGGATCCACAGGAATTACTGGTGGTTTTCAAATTTTTATTCTGCTTGCACCCTTGAAAAGAGCTGCCATAAGTAGTGCTTGTGCGAGTTGTTCTGGTGTCCAATTATCTCGTCAATCAATCATAATCTCACCAACTATGCCAGCCATTCCAAATAACGCCGTTCCCTCAATGGAAACCTGTCATGTGAAAGGAAGAATATTTTTTGTAAATCATGCACCTTCTTTAAATTGAATCCCTGTGCCAAATTTGCCAGTTTCAATGAGTTTCCCAACTCATCTTAATACTCACATCATAGCAATTGACTGCATATATCATTCTTTTGAATGCATAGAAGTGAGATCGCCATTTTCGATAAAACTCCTCGTTGTAGCAGCACCCGCCTCAAATCCCACTCAGGCTCCGAGTATGCGACCCGCAGTTGTCATAACCTGGCGAGTTTTTGATGCCATATTATACGCCTTGGCTGCACGAACTCATCTGTATGCATTACGCCCAAGAAGAGCCGCGTTGACAGCTGCTGTTCAGAGTCATGCGGTTACCATTCCAGCTCCGATTGCTATAGCCTCAATCACAATCATAGAGGCTACTTCTCATGTGATATCTACAGCTCGATCAGACATGTCAAAAGTTCCAGCTCCAAGTATATCCTGAAGTACTTTGAGTTCAGGATTACTCTGATCCATATTATAAAGTTTCTGATAAAATACCTCTTTTTTTGTCATAACAAGAATAGTAAGTTTTCTATTCCATTCTTCAGTATTTTTTTCATTTACAGGTATTCATGGATTTTGTTTCTGAAAAGCAGCAATATACTCTGTCTTATGTTTTGCCCAATTTTTCGCAGCAAGTATCTTTGCCTCATCGATTATTTTCATAACTTTTTGTTCCTTTTTGATATCAAGATTTATTCATGAAAGATCCCCATTCATAATTTTATTATCATCTATTCAGAAAGTTTTTTCATGACGATTCATAATGCTCCTCGCTACCATATCATATTGATTCAGATCTTTTCTGATAAATTGCATAATTTCTGCATGACGAACTTTCGGATCTAAATTATTAAAAATCCTCTTAATCTTCTTATTATAGTTATTAATACCACTATTATTAACGCTAATAATATCACGAAATAATAAGTCAACAACATTCTCTATATTAATAATATTCCTTCATAATTGTATGTCTGATTGTGTAAATGCATTCTGAATAGTTTTTATAACTGCTTCATATTTATCATTTTTATCAGGATATTTTACTAAATAGGCATCGAGTAATTCTGAAAAATCATTAACAATTCAAACAGATTTCTGAAGGTTCGTTGGTGCTTCTTTTGGAATACCCATCGTCTGGGATAGTGTTTCGAAATCTACACGAGTCTTATTTCCTTTCGGACCAGTGAGATAATACGCACCATCTTTAAAAATAGCACTCATCGTTTTGTTTTTTAATACTTCTATTACTGGTGGTTCTGGTTTAACTTGAGTTAGTGGTTCACATACACGACTTAAAGATGGATTACCTAGATTTAATCATGTATCGAGAAGAGAAGATCATTCACAATTATTATTATCACATGCTCAAACAATAACTGGACTTGCCTTTTCACAACCCAAATAATCATTATATGCATCATAAGTAGCTTTTCCAAAAGCACCATCAATCTTACTCTTGTAAAAACCAATTTTTGATAACTCCGCTTGTAATCTTTTTATTGCCTCTTTTGTGATATTACCATATACTCAATCGTCTTTTATTGCATATCATTGTAAAATCAATAATTTCTGAATAGATTTCACTAAATCTGGATGTTTATTATATTCATACAATGTGTCACAAGAAGTAATTACATCCTTTTCAATGGTATTTAGTATATCCTTTTTTGTGTTCTGCCTAAGACTATCAATAGCAAGTTGAGATTGAACCTGTGCATTAGTTTTTCAAGAATTCATTTTTCTTTTGGATTCTTTAACTGCCGATTCCCATGATTCAAAAATATCTTTCTGATAATCTTTTCAATGAATAAGCCTTTGTGAATCAATATGATCTTGTATTCTTTGTATATCTCAAGCAGAAACTGAGATATTCCCCCTCAAATTATTAGTTTGCGTTACTATATCAGTATTTAATACTGGCATCTGTGAAAGTGAACCCATATATAAATTATTAATGATAATATATTTATTTTACACTATTTTTTATTTAAATGCAAAATAAACCTCATTTTTTTGACTTATCACCAAAATCTATACAATACAATCAAATCAAGAATATTTCTAATATTATAAAATTCGTGCGACTTCTTAAATACGCTCTCAAGAACACTATCCGCAATCCGTTTCTGTCGCTCTCGTCGATACTGGTCATCTCATTATTGATTTTCTTCATCAATACGCTCTTTTTCATCGAGTACGTCACGACGTCTCTGACCGAGAACATCAACGATCGTATGAGTCTGTCGCTCAATCTTAAGCCGGGATATACGGGTGATAATTCTGAGGTTATCGCGGCTATATCGGCACTCAAGCAGGCGAGTCCATCGGTCAGTATAGAGTATCTCTCCAAGGAGGAAGCATTTGAAATCCTCAAGAAGCGGGATCAGGAGCTCGTGCGGATTATCGAGGGAGATAAAGAGAATCCTCTCCCATCCTCCATCGTCATCAAAAATATCCCACTCGGGGAGTATCCGCAGATTGATACGATCGTGAAGCGATTCAAGGGGATTATCCAGTATAATGAGGAGCGCTCACAAAAATCACTCGTGGATTACCATTCGCAGTACGAACGGATACAAGGACTCATCAATATCCTCCTCTCGATCCGCTACGGGATCTACGGGATCATCAGTCTCTTTATTTTTTCGGTGTTTATCATCATCTACAACAGTATCGGAAATTTCGTCTTCTTCTATCGGGACGAGATTAAGATCATCAGGCTGGTTGGGGGAGAAAATATCTTCATCTACGGACCGTTTTCTATTCAAGGCTTCCTCTATACGCTCGCCGCGTATGCACTCGGCACCTCAGTGTTCGTCTATTTGATCAAAAATATCAATTTCTCACTCATCACCGATTTCCCTCTCTTTATCGATCGGTTCTTTGTCCTCTATGGCAATATCTTCTTGATCGAGCTCGCGGTTGTCACGATCGTGGGAGTTTTGAGTGGGTTCCTCTCGTCTCGCAGATTCATCGGTAAAGGAGAGTTTGTACAATAACCAATTTATGATATCATGGCAGTATTTTTTACACTTTTCATAAAACTCATCCCCCTATATCTTATAATTGCATTAGGATTTGTTGGGGCGAAAAAACTCGGAGCTCAAAAAGAGACAATAGCACGACTACTCATTTATATCATTACTCCAGTCATTGTTTTTTACGGAGCATATACTGTAGATATAACACCAGAAAATTTATCTCTCCCTTTCATATTCTACGTGTTAGCATCCTTTTCATCGTTGATATTTTTAATGATAGGAAATTATGTATTTCGCGCGGATTCTACGAAAAATATTCTTGCCTTTTCGGCTGGTGTAGGAAATACGGGATATTTTTGACTACCGGTCGTCTCCGCTGTACTTTGAGATAAAGCATTTAGTGTGGCGGTTATTGCTATGCTTGGTTTCATTGTATATGAAAATTCATTAGGATTTTTTATTGCCGCGAAAGGAAATCATTCAACAAAAGAAAGTTTATTCCGGGTTATAAAACTACCATCATTATATACTTTTTTTATTGGATTGTTATTGAATTTTTTCAAATTTCCGGCTTTTGAGATAATAAGTACAACAGCGACACACTTCAAGTGAGCATATACTATACTCGGTATGATGATGGTTGGAATGGGCCTTGCAAGTACAAATATTCGGCAATTCGATTATAAATTTACATGACTTGCATTTTTGGCGAAATTTATTTTTTGGCCATCTATTGTTCTATGTATTATTACTCTTGATAGATATTATATGCATTTTTATACTCCATTGATATATAATATTTTCTTAATTATGGCAATTGTACCTATGGCAGCCAACACTGTTTCGATTGCCACGGAATTAAAAATTCATCCAGAAAAAGCCTCATTAGCAGTTTTTGCAAGTACAATATTTGGTCTTTTTTATATTCCAATTATAATAAGTTTATTTATTAGTTATTAATCTTATGAGCATTTTCAAACGTATTTTTCTCTTCCTTGCGACCAATATCGCGATTATCCTCGTTGTCACGGTCATTATTTTCGTGCTTGAGCGATTTTTTCATATTCGAATCACCCCGAGTCTCGCCGGTGGATATAGTGGACTTTTTATTTTTGCCCTTATCTTCGGGTTTGTGGGATCATTTCTGAGTCTCGCGATCTCTCGTTGGATGGCGAAACGAATGTACAAGATTCAGCTCCTATCCGAATCCCGACTCATGGACTATGATGCGAAATCACAACTCGTGTACACGATAGTCGTGAAGATCGCTCGTCAGAATGGTATTGATATGCCGGAGGTTGGCGTATATGAGAGTAATGACCCAAACGCATTCGCGACAGGACCGACCAAAAATCGCGCTCTCGTGGCTGTTTCAACCGGACTCCTGAGTTCCATGACTCCAGCGGAGATTGAGGGCGTCATTGCCCATGAGATGAGCCATATTCTCTCGGGAGATATGGTGACTATGACCCTCCTCCAGTGAGTCCTCAATACCTTCGTGATTTTCTTCGCTCGGGTTATCGGACATATCGTGGATTCGTATGTGTTTAAAAATGAGCGGGAATGAACCGGTTGGGGATATATGTTGTCCGTCCTCCTGCTCGAGATGTTGCTTGGAATTCTCGCATCTCTGGTCCTTATGGCCTTCTCTCGATATCGAGAATACCGAGCCGATGAGGGAAGTGCGCGAAGTGTTGGGAAAGATAAAATGATCCAGGCTTTGAAACGTCTCCAGTATATCACTGCCAATCAGGAAATCGTGGACGATGGGAAACTCAGCACGTTCAAGATTCATTCCGAAAAAGGATATTTCTCCCTCTTTATGTCGCATCCAAGTCTCACAGACCGGATAGCCAACCTCGAAAGTCGATATGATCTCTAAAAAAATCTTCCTTCCCCTTATTCTCCCATTTTTCCTCGTTTCTTGCGGGGATGAATACTGGGCTTTTCATGACGGACAAAAGACTTTCGCCCTCCAGAAGGCACAAACGGAACTCTCGAGGGAGAATTTTTCCGTCGAGCAGATAGCGGACCGAGAAGTCGAGGTCCTCATGACCCCGGACAAAAAAATCCTCGACCGCATCGTCACGATGATTGATACGGCGAAAACCCGCGTCTCTGTCGAGGTCTATATCCTCACCGAGAAACGGATTATAAAAGCCCTTCAGGATGCCAAGAAACGGGGTGTCGATGTGCGAGTTCTCCTCGAAAAAAATGTCTTCGGAGCTACGTCCATTAATTCCAAATCTTTCAAGGCGCTGACCGGATCGGGAGTGGCAGTGACATACGATAACTCCGACCTCTATAATTTCGTCCATACCAAACTCCTCCTCATAGACGACACCTACATCATCACAACCGGGAATCTGAGTTATGCGAGTTTCGCGTACAATCGCGAGATGTACGTGATTGGACGAAATCCATCCGATCGAGAGACTCTCGGGCAGATTTTCTCGGCGGATTTCTCGGGTCAGGAGATAGTGAAGAGTACATCCAATCTCGTTATCTCACCGATCGACAGTAGAGCGAAGATTGAGACTCTCCTCCGAAGTGCCCAAAAAGACATTTTCCTCTATGCCGAGACCTTTGATGATCCGGTTATCATAGATATCCTCGCCACGAAAATGACTCAAAAAATTCCCGTCACCATCTGTATGACCGATCCCAAGAAAATCAGTGCCAATACCGAGGCTATTGCCAAGCTCAGAGGAAGAGGCATAGATACACGAACTGCCAAAAAACCAGTCATGCATGCCAAATCTGCCCTCGTAGACTCGAAGTACAGTTATATCGGCAGTGAAAACTTCACCACCAACTCGCTCGACAACAATCGAGAGATCGGCATACTCCTCAAAACATCGCCGGATTTTGTCGAAAAATGGCGATGAACGTTTGAGTCGGATTGTCCAAATCCCACAAAATAATACAGGAAAATTTGGAAAAAAGACAAAAATCCGTATAGTGTCTCTCATCTATTTTGTACAGTCTTTTTATGGAGCTTCTTTTTTCCGCCGCATTCGTCAAATACGAGATCGCTTTTCTCGGTTTGAATGTCGCTTACATAGTATTTCACGTGCTCCACAGCCTGGTTGTTTCGTACCTCAAAATCCGGAATTTTGTGAAGCCGAAAAGGGGAGTTGAGATGGGAGAAAAAAAGGAAAATACCGAAGCGGATGCTCCGGAAATCCCGGTAAAAAAACTTTCTGAAAAAGAGAAAATCAAGCAAGAAAAAATGGCCCTCTCAAATGAGGAAAAACAACATCTCGCAGAAATCATTAAAAATGTGAAAACCCGCATCGCCAGAGGCGAATTCTGAGAGGCTCGAAGTCGCATCGTCGAGGGACTCTCGATTGAGAAATTCAATAAAGAGCTCAATTGTCTCCTCGCTTCCCTCTATGAAAAGGAGCATGACTACAAGAAAGCAGAGCTCATCTACAAGGACCTCATCCTCCTCAATGATACTGATCCAGAACTCTATCTCAAACTCGGTTTCGCGCTCTCCATCCAGGGGAAGTATGAGATCGCCTATGAGATCTACAAACGGCTCCATTTCCTCGAAAAGGAAAACTTCGAAACCATCGAGATGCTCGCCAATATCGGGCATCAGCTCAGCCACCATGACGAGTCCAACGAATATGCCCGACTCTTCCTCAAGAAACATCCGCACTCGGTCGATATGCTCTACCTCACGGCAGTGAACTACATCAATCTGGAAGATCGCAAAAAAGCCCTCGAATACCTCAAGAAGATTCGCACTATTGACCCATACAACGGTAAAATCCAAGAACTGATAAAGAAAGTCGAACTCGAAGCAGAAATGGAAAATAATTTTAAGACAGAAAAATAATAATTCACCAAATTGAGATTATGAAAATCCCTCCTCATTCCATAGACGCAGAACGATGAGTTCTCGGATCTATCCTGCTCGACAAAGACGGGATGGTTCAAGTTTCGAGTTTCCTCACGGAAGGGGATTTTTATGACCCCAATAATGGACTCATCTATGGGGCGATGATCGACCTTTTCACCCGCAACAAACCGATCGATCTCCTCACAGTTCGTGAGTATCTCGATGATCGTCATGAGCTCGAAAAAACGGGAGGGAATGCCTATCTCATGGAGCTCACCGAGTCGATTTTCACGAGCGCCAATATCTATCAGTACGCTCAGATCGTCAAAAACAAGGGGATACTCCGACGACTCATCAAAGCGGGGAATGATATCTTGCTCGCAGGATATGATGAAGAAACCGATCTCAATAAGCTCCTCGAAAAGTCCGAGCAGGCACTCTTCACGGTGACGCAGACATTTATCCAAAACAAGCTCGTCCATATTCGAGATATCCTCAATCTTCGATATGAAGAATTCGCCGAGATTCACGAAAATCCCGATCATGTAAATACGGGGCTCATCAATACGGGTTTCAAAAATCTTGATGGGAAAATTGGTGGTCTCAAACCGGGGGATATGGCGATCCTCGCCGCTCGTCCATCGATGGGGAAGACCGCCCTCGCGCTCAATAGC
>CAZCYU010000119.1:0-3922 GCA_964503165.1 uncultured Candidatus Peribacteria bacterium
TTGCGCCGAAATCGTTGAACCTCACTCGACTACCTTCCCTGCTTGGATATTGTGCACGAGACTCCGTCCGATTCATCGGAGACTCACCCCGTTATTGTCATAAAAAGTTCGATCTTCAAGTGCGATGAGACTCCGGAGACTGAACTCTGGGATTTTCTCAAACGTCATCCCTCGATGCCGGATGCTTCCGGAATAGATTACCTCCCCAATCTCTTGCCCACCCTGATCAAGATAGATAGTCGAAGAGGGAAGGGGTGATATCTGAAAAGGGAGAATAAAAACAATGAAAAAGTATCCGACCGCGATGATGACGATGAAAATAAGGGTGAAAAGACGGAATTTTTTCATAAATTTTTATTTTCTCTCAAACAACAGGGGAATCGTTGCAAGTCGGATGTGTGTATTTGCTTCGGTCAATCGGAAATCTGGATCGATGCGGAAATCTGCGAGTCAAGAGGTGGTGTGAACGAAAATCTCGCGCATTTTCTCGGTGGTCCGCGGAAGGAATGGTGCAACCAAAATAGTGATATGATAGAGAATCTCGACGAGATTCAGAAGGATGGCTCTGAGACGTTCCGGATCGTCTTTAATCGTCCATGGTTTTTCATCATCGAAATACTTGTTGGCGAGATCGATGAGAGTATGGATTTGGGTGTATGCAGCACGGAGATCGAATGATTCGAGTGCATTGGTATATGACTGATATGATGTGGAGATGACTAATTCAATCGTGGTATCGATCGTGAAATCCTCGGTTGTAACACCATCTGGATAATACTTGCAGAAAAGCACACTGATGCGGTTGGCGATATTACCGAGTCCGTTGACGAGTCCGGAGTTGTAGAGATTGTGGAATCCAATCTCGGTGTAGTCGATATCATCTCCGACGCCACCACCACCGACCGCGACGAAATATCGAAGTGCGTCAGATCCATAGTTGGTGATAATATCTTCCGGAGCGATAGTATTTCCGAGGGATTTACTCATTTTCTCGCCACCGGATGTGACGAATCCGTGGACGAGGATATTTTTGGACAATTCCATATCTGCCGAGAGAAGCATCGCCATGTAGATAGTCGTGTGGAATCGGGCGATATCTTTGCCGATGACGTGCAGATAGGTCGGATAGTATGTGTTGAAAAGATTTTTGTCGGTCGTATATCCGATCCCCGAGAGATAGTTGGTCAGAGCATCGCACCAGACATACATTACCTGGGTTGCATCGCCTGGAACGGGTATCCCCCAGGGCATTTTTTCGGCACTGCGTGAGAAGCTGATATCATTCAATCCTTCCCCCAGAAATGCGAGCGTTTCATTTTTGCGGAAATCGGGCGTGATTTTCATCTGATCTTTTTCTATAATTTCAATGAGTTGTTTCTCGTAGCGAGAGAGGGCGAAAAAATAATTTTCCTCCTCGATGCGTGTCGGTTTCTTGTGATGAATGGGACAATCCCCCTTGTTGTCGAGTTCTTTTTCTGTAAGGAATGTTTCGCACCCCTCACAATAGAGTCCAGAATAGGACTTCTTGTAGATATCACCCTTCGCGACGAGCTTATTCCAGATATCGGTCGCGGTTGGCCAGTGTCGTACCCGATCGGTCGTCCGAATGAAATCATCGTAGCTCGTCCCGAGCTCTGTGTGAAGGTGCTCGAAAAGTGCCACATGTTCGTCGAGCATGGTGAGAGTATCCTTGCCGAGTTCGCGAGCCTTGTTGTAGATTTTTGACCCATGTTCATCCGCTCCGGTGAGGAAGAAAACATCATTGCCTCGGGCACGATTGTAGCGAGCGAGGACATCCGCGATGACGAACTCCATCGCATGACCCATATGTGGGCCTGCGTTCATATACGGGATAGAGGTGGCGATATATCGATTCATAAAAAGGATTGAAATGTAATATAATAGGGGAGAGTATATGGAAGGTGATAAAAAATCCAAATAAATTTGCTTTTTCTATTTTTTTCATATACTTCTCTCGTTCGCTTTTGTCCCACCGCCTTTTGTTGGCGATTCGGGAGGAGCTTTTTTAATACTAATGTACATCTATTTATATGGACCTAACACTCATTCAGACTATCCAAGAGGATTTCGTAACAGACGAGAGACCAGAAATACGAACCGGTATGGAAGTCGAAGTTCACCAGAAAATCAAAGAAGGAAACAAAGAACGTATCCAGAAATTTCGTGGACTCGTTATCAAGACTCATGGGAAAACAAAACTCGAAAAAACGGTTGTCGTTCGAAAGGATGTCGATGGAATCGGTATCGAAAAAACATTCCCGATTTATTCTCCTGGAGTTTCGAAAATCGAGATTCTTCGCTCTTTCAAAGTTCGTCGGAAAAATATCACCTTTATTCGAGAACTCCGAGGGAAGGCGGCTCGTCTGAAAGAAATCAAAAAGTAATATCTCAAAATGAAAAAATCTTCCCGAACATTCGGGAAGATTTTTTGTTCCCCTTGCCACTCTCATAAAAGGACGAGTAAAAAAGTTATACAACTTTATCTGTCAAATGATTTTTATCTTTTGACAATCAAGGAAAAAGGAATAAAAGTATAGATATATTCACCCCAAGAAGAGTATACGAATTTTTTCTATTTGCATTAAATTTTCCCTCAATAATGACTCAAATGGACTCGGAACTTTCAGTGCTCAAGGATATTATCAAAGAGCTCATCGGCGTTTTGCGAAAGCAGGACTTTCTCACGTACTTCAAGAAAGTGTCCATCCTCGAGCATACAACTGACACGATTGTTTTCGGTGTGGTTTCGAGTTTCATGCGGGATAACCTCTCTCATAAATTCTACGATGAGATCAAGGCAGCGACCGTGAAAATCTGTCCGACCATCACTGCGATAGATTTCCGTATCGACAAAAATATCGATAATCCTTCTCATGCCGGAGTTGTGGACTGTCCTACATTCTACAAAGAAGCAACCAATAAGAAAAAACGAGATGATACCCATGGGGCTGAAGTGGTCTGAGGGATCAATAGTCGTATCATCAACACCCGATACCGTCTCGATAACTTCATCGTCGGTCCATCCAATCAGCTCGTCCATGCGGCAGCCGAGGCGGTTGTGCGACGTCCGGGATCTGCATACAATCCTCTCTACATCTACGGAGATGTCGGACTCGGCAAGACCCATATGCTCCAAGCAACCGGGAATGCTATCAAAGAACGCTACAAAGACAAAAAGGTCATCTACACGACAGCGGATCGATTCCTCACCGATTATATCGAGCACGTCAAAAAACGAACGGTTGATCGGATGAAAGAAAAGTATCAATCTATCGATGTCCTCATCATCGATGATGTCCAGTTTCTCGCTGGGAAGGATCAGACGCAGAATGTCCTCTACAACATCTTCAATACGCTCTACGAGGCAAATAAACAGATTATCCTCTCAGGAGATCGTCCACCGAAGGAACTCGGTGAACTCGAGCCACGACTCAAGAGTCGATTCGAGTGGGGTATCATCGTCGACATCGGAGTCCCTGACTTCGAAACCAGACTCGCCATCCTCCAAGAAAAAGCCCGCACACGAGAGTTTATACTCCCACAGGAAGTGGCTGAATTTATTGCCTACAATACCGGTACCAACGTCCGTGAACTCGAATGAATCCTCAATCAAATCATCGCCGAATACGAACTCCACAATACTCCCCCTACGATCGACAATGTCGCTCGCCGATTCAACAAGCTCGCTATCACCGATACACTCACTGGGAACAGTACCAAAAAGATGAGACTCTCTATCAAGACGTACGACGAGCTCCTCGAAGCGGTCTCCGGACACTTCGGTATCGAGAAACGCTCGCTCCTCGGAGAGGATCGTCGCAAAGAAAATATGATCCCTCGTCAAGTTGCCATGTACTTAGCCAAAGAAATGATCCATGATTCCCTTTCCCGTCTCTCCTCT
>CAZCYU010000120.1:0-3329 GCA_964503165.1 uncultured Candidatus Peribacteria bacterium
TTTGCGATCGGGGTTGGTGGGAGCGAGAGGGATTCGCGGGTATTGTAGGCACTCTTCTCGTAGATATGATCGCCGATGAATGCGGGCGTACAGTCGGTCATGGTGAGGCGGTACTGATAGCAGACGGTGGCATCAGCTCCGATGGCGATCTTTTCGCGGTAGCGCTTCTTGAGGACGCCCGCCACGATCGGCTTGTTAGTCGAGCTTTTTTCTTCTTTTTCGACGATGGAGGCAAATATCAGTGTTTCGTAGAATTCCTTTTGTGATGAGAAAGAATAGGGTGTGTAAATTTTTTTATCGAATTCTCGGAGGAATACTCGAATAATATCATCGACGGTCGCATCCGGTTTGATACGGTAGGTATCCGGCAGGAGCATTCATTCGAGGGTTTTGGCAGTGCCGATGAAAGAGAAAGCATTACGGAGGTCATCAGAGATATTTTCCGATGCGATTGTGAAATCACCAGCTTTTGTAATTCCTTCTTTGGTCAGATACGCATCGATATCGAATATATTCCAACCGGGGAGTACTGTGAGAGTGATATCCTTGGAGATAGGATGGGTGAGGGTTTGATTGAAGAGTTCATCGAGGGTTTGTTCGCTGTCCATATGATATGTCCCGGCCTGGAGCACGAAGTCTTTTTGTTTGAAACGGGTATAGAGTTTGTAGGGGAAAGAACCGATACTGATACCGAGTTTCTGTGGGAGGTTAGCAATCTTATCACCCTGACTTATGATGAAGTCCTGTTTCATCACCATCGTGCTGGGGATGCGATAGGTGAAGATACCGACGATGACGATAAAAGAGACAATAATGAGAGAAAGATACCGCATGAAAAGAGTTTTTTTGAGATAAAGTTTCCTGATGATATCGAAATTTCGCAAAAATTCAAATTTGATTTCTCGCTATATTCTGTATACTCGGGAGAAATAATCCATTTCTTACCATATTTTTATGCCAACTGCCCTCAATATCAACGACTTCATCCAGAAACCAACCGTCCATAAAAAGGTCGGATATGTGGCGCTCATTGGGCGACCCAATTCGGGGAAGTCGACGTTTATCAATGCGCTCATCGATGAAAAAGTGAGTGCTGTTTCATCCAAACCTCAGACGACTCAAAAGACGATCCGAGGGATCTATAATGATGAGGATTCTCAGATTATATTCTTTGATACGCCGGGTATCCATGAGTCAGAAGAGAATCTCAATATCATCATCAATGCGCAAGCCAAGGCGTCTCTCGAGGATGCGGATATCATCGTCCGATTCATCGATATCTCGAGACAGCGTGGACAGGAGGAGGAGAAAATCAGCGAGATTCTGAAATGAATTAAGAAACCGGTCGTCCTCGTGTATTCCAAAGCTGATCTCAAGCATGCAACAGAAGCCCGCAAAGATGCCATCAGTATATCTTCTCGCAACAAAAACGGATTCAAAGAGCTCCTCACAGCCATCAAAAAATCTCTCCCAACCGGACCGCTTTTCTATGACGAAGATTATTATACTGATCAGGATATGGAGACCCGTATCCGTGAAGTGATCCGCGAGAAACTCTTTCTCACACTCGATGAGGAGCTCCCGTATGACGTGCTCGTGAGTGTCGAGGAACTTGTTGAAGAAAAGGGGATGATTAAGGCACTCGTGATGCTTTTCGTCGCCAAGGATTCTCAGAAAAATATCCTCATCGGCAAATGATGAGCCGTCCTCCAAAATATTGGGAAACTTGCCAGATTGGATCTCGAAAAGATTCTCGGGCAGAAGGTCTTTATCCTCCTCCGGGTCAAGACCCTTGCCAAGTGGAACAAGAACCCAAATATTCTCAAAAAATATTTCGGATAAGATTCGTGGAAAGTAAAGATATTTTCTTTCTTTTTCCCCTCTCAAGGTTTGTTTTTTTCTTTTTTATATGATATTATAGATTCAGATACACTTATTTCTGAACTCGATATCATGTCTTCACCACAAAACACCACAACATTCTTCTCAAAGATCGCGAATCTTTTGGGTCCCAAACCCCAGAAAGATGATGCGATGACACAAATCGCCCCATCTACTCCTCCGTCTGCGATGACGGGAGGGGTGGTTTCTCCGAGTCAGAGTCAGTCCATCAATATCGACACGATTTTCGCGACCGCACTCTCTCGCGGGGCGTCAGATATCCATATCGAGCCAGGGGAAGGGAGTCTCAAAATCCGCATGCGTGTCGATGGGAGCTTCGTCGAGTATGCGACTCTTGGAGATGGGGAAAAATCCTCACTCATAGCCCGTATCAAAATCCTCTCAAGTCTCAAGATCGACGAGCAACGTCTCCCGCAGGATGGGAAGGCGAGTTATCATGATCCCATAAGTGGGAAGGACGTTGACCTGCGCGTCAGTATCATCCCGACGATTTATGGAGAAAAAGTGGTTATCCGTATTCTCAAGAAAGAGAGCGAGCTCATGGATCTCCGATCGATCGGGGTTCTCCCGATGAATATGATCAAGATCAAAAAGCATCTCGAAGATCAGTTCGGACTCATCCTCATCGTCGGACCAACCGGTTCTGGGAAGTCTACGACCCTGTATTCTATGCTCTCCAACTTCGATCCCGAAGAAAAAAACATCTCCACGCTCGAAGATCCGGTCGAGTACCGCATTAAATGAGCCAATCACAGTCAAATCAATCCGCAAATCGGATTCAATTTCGCCGATGGACTCAGGAGTCTTCTCCGTCAGGATCCCGACATCATCATGGTCTGAGAGATTCGCGACTCCGATACAGCCCACCTCGCGGTTGAGGCGTCTATTACGGGACATCTCGTATTTTCCACCATCCATGCCAATTCCACAATCAATACGCTCCAGCGTCTCATCAACCTCGGGATCGATCCGCTCCTCATCATCTCGAGTCTCCAGCTCGTCGTTTATCAACGACTCGCTCGCAAACTCTGCAAACATTGTAAGATTTCCTACACGCCGGACGAGGGTATCAAGAAAAAGATCCTCACCCGCATCGGCAAGTATGTGACCGATCCGGAGAATCTCGTGTTTTATCGAGCACAGGAAGGAGGATGTGAGCGATGTAATCACAAAGGACACAAAGGGCGTATCGGACTCTTTGAGATCCTCGAGATGACCGAAGGGATCGAGAAACTCATCCTCGCCCGCGCCTCCAAAACCCAACTCGAGATCCAAGCCATCGGTGACGGGATGATCACCATCAAAGACGACGCCCTTATCAAAGTAGTCCTCGGAGAGGTGAGCCTCGAAGAGGTACTCCAAGTATTGTGAAGTTAAAGCAAAAAAATTCCCCCCCCATCCCGGGGGGAATTTTTTTTTGTTTTTTT
>CAZCYU010000121.1:0-9555 GCA_964503165.1 uncultured Candidatus Peribacteria bacterium
TAGAGACGCGATGAATCGCGTCTCTATTTTGTTTTATGGGGTCATTGTAAATTCATATTTCTTCACATCCTTCCCATCACTCAGATAATCTGTTATAACGATACCATTGTCCGATCCCGTTTGAGTGAAATAATTCCAAAATACCAATTCTCCTGTTTCTGTTTCGGTGTCATGTATTTTCACATCCCTTGATAGTGTTATCCCCGTAGCATTTGCACTATAACTCCCCGTCGCACATCCGAGGTTATCGACCCCGAAATTCACACTCTGAGTCCCGGTTACCCCCGAGAGATAGGTATATCCGAGAGACTGTATACAGGCCTTTGATGAGAGGAAAAGCTCATCCATCATCTCAGATGATTTGAGATTGACGGTTTGTCGCGAACTGTTCGTGATCATCGAGAGGAGGGCGAAAAAGACCGAGGAAAGTATGACCGAGGCAATAAGGACCTCTATGAGGGTGAAGCCTTGGGTATTCTGGGGAATAGAGATTTTTTGAGAAATTTTTTTCATATAAAATCAAAAAAGATATTACTTTCCCGAGTATATATCAAAAAAGAAAAATACCAAACTTTTTGCTTTAGAAATACTTTTCTTCAAATTACCAGTATTTTTTTCTTGCAATCCGCAATTTAAATGCTAAAATTCACCGGATTTTACTTTCTTAATATCCACGTATGTATCTACCAAAAAAACTTCGAAAGATATTTTCGTTCGGTCTCGCCCTTCTTCTTGTGAGTTCGAATCTTTCTCAGACTATCATACACTTCCCAAAGGCTGAGGCTGCCTATATAGCAGGTACAAATACGAGCCTTTTAAGTTCTGGATCAAGTTTTACCTGATCTTCTTTTCTGAACTCCTATACCGGGAGTTTCGTAAATTCGGGAAGTTTGAATTTTAACTTTGAATTTCCTGTGAGTTCCTATACTGGGACTTATGTAAATGTATACTATACATGAGAATATTCCACTGGACACTCCTTCGGTATCAGAGATGCAAGTATGAGTGCTGGACTTCTCCTCTGATCTTCCCTTGGAGCACTTACCTTTGCATCGTGAACGACATATACCTATTCCGATGGTTCCTATCTCACCTGATCAACATTGGAGTTTTTTAATTTTCTTGATGGAGAATATACTCTCTCCCTGCAGACTTGAAGTGGATCCGGGTGGATAGATGAATTGAATTATCAATTTATAGTAGACAAGACATCACCTGTTATTACAAATAGTAATAATTACGCGCCAACTTCAAATTCTATCAATCTTAATTCGGTGAGTATAAACGATTCTACTTTTTCGGGAGCTACACTTGATTATTATCAGTCTTGAACATACATAAGTACGGTAAATGTGAGCTGATCTCTTTCTTGATCGGTATTTACAGCCAATCCCATATTTGTAGGCTGACTCAGTCCTCTTACGAGTTATACTTATGACCTTACAGCGTATGATAAGGCTGGAAATAATTCCACAAGTACGTGATCTTTTACGACCAGCATTATCTCATCGCCATGAACGGTCATGACCCCCTTGAAATTTAATTATGATAATAATGGACAAGTGGGATCTGGAGGAACTATTACGGCAGGATTACTCAATACCATGATGATGGATTTGACCAATATCAACGGTATAGGAGTAGCCATACCAAAATGATTCGGTTTCAGTTCTCCAGCTTTCACATCCTTTTCTGGTGGTACTTTTGCTGGGGCTTCGTGTGTCTGATGAGTAGTGGTAGATACTATATCCTCACCGTATGAAAACATATTTAAATGTGCTTTCTCGAGTGCCAAGACCTTTGCCTCTGGAGCCTTGATGGAGTTTGATATAACCGGACTTACCAATCCGACTACTCCAGGTAAATACCAATTATTCGCAAAAATGGTAGAGACATTCACTCCTATTGATTGAGCAATTGAACCTCCCGGGACGATGTTTTGGTGAGAGACATTCATAAGGGATTTGTATGATTTCACAGCACCCACGATAGTCGGAGTCTATCCACAGTGACCATATAAAGTTGCTGTAGAATTCAGTGAACCGGTATTTCTCTCTTATGATGCGCCTGTGCAGGCATTTTTTACCGGAGCGACAGCCCTTCCTTCTTATGGGATATGGAATAATCCAAACTCCGAAAAAGTCTTATATATCAGTACCGATACACAAACAGGAACACTCTATTCATTGACACTATCGGGAGCAAAAGATTTTAACAATAACTATCTTACGGGAAGTTCGAGCTTCACTGGTATGACGGAGTTCTCTCCAGTGATAGACTATATCATACCAAACAACCTCATACAATGAAAGACAAATTATATCATAGATGTGTATGGTAAAAATAATATATTTGTTTCTGCTGCCACAGATATGTCTTTTAATTTCTGATCGGGGATTACCACCGTTCCATTAAGTATAGTAAAAATTGATAATAATCATGTCTCTCTGAAAGTAAATGTAGATATCGGGGCAACTATAGGACCACGTATACTCAATTTTACTTCCAGTGGACCAGCATATAGATTATTTGAGTGAGGATTTGTAGATAAAGACTGGGGAAATCTTGCTACTATAGATTTGTTTGCCAAACTTATACCAAAAAGCAATATAACATCTGAAACGACAAATTATAATTTCGAACTCCCAACCAATAAACTCCTCAGTGCAAATGATAAAATCGAGATAAAATTCCCTACTTGATTCGATATTTCAAATGCCCTTTTTGATTCTGGATCCACCGTGAATTATCTGAGTGGCCTTATCGGATGAACTCCGAAATTCATCGTAACGAAAGATGTGCCAAACAATAAAGTAACCCTTACGATTAATGATTGATATGTACTCAATACGCAAGATTATATCATGGCGAGTATCAATGGGGTAGTAAATCCGAGTTATAGCGGAGCGAATTTCGTTGCGGATGTCACTACTAAGACACAATATGACTCTACACTTGAGACCTTCAAGTCATTTCCTATTTTCATCAAGGATGCACCGAGTGGGGCTAGTGCGAAGACCATCACCTTTAATTTCGTAGATATCAACTGAAATCCTATCACTGGAGCTGGTATAGAGAACGCTGTTATTAATTTGAATGGACCACTTTGATATAAGGAGATTTTGGTAAACAATCTCTGAACAGCGAGTTTTGTCTGATACCTGAATGATTACTATAATATATTTGTGGATAAATTCGTGAAAATCAAGAGTGGATATGAATACGCGCCCTCAAATTACATCTATGAAGGAAATTTCATTAATACGTATCTTGATGGAGATAAAACCATCAATCTCGTCCTCAAAAATGTTGCATCGGCTGATTTTATGAGTGTATCTTGAAATGTTAGATGATTATCATGAGAAGATGTAGCGCTCTGGGTATCTACGATGAATGGATATTTCGAAAAAAATCTCTGAATACTGAACTCGAATGATTTTGCTTATACGATAAAATTACCGAAAAATTCCGGATATACGTCCATCTGAATCCGTCAAAATATACCAAAAGATTTCTTGTCTACAACTTTTAGTAATTTCGTACAAACATGGCAACCTCCAAGATCTCAGAATATAGATGTCGGTATTGCTAATATATCGGGAGTTAATTTTGTCGTCGATAAACCAAATATCGATTTCACGGTAAATGTTGTTGACAATAAATGAAATGCGATGCCAAAAGCTCATATATATGTATATTCTCCATCCGGAAATATGATGGGTCTGTATGGTGATACTGATATGGCTGGATCAAAAACCTTTAAAGTTCTCCCTGGTACATATACATATGGAGCGTATATAGAGTGACTCCCTGCTCCAGCTGAGAAAAATATCACCATAAGTTCGACTACATCAGGAACTTTACTTGTGAATCTACCAGATCTCACTATCGAATGAAAAGTTCAGAAAAGTAATGGTGATCCTATATCAAATACGTCGGTCTATGCGTATGAAAGTAATAAGATGATCTGGAGAAATACCATGACCGATTCAAATGGGAAATATAAGATATATGCCGATAACTGAAATTGGAAACTCGGTTGATACATTCCTTCGTATGGACCGTTGGATGAGCAATCCATTACCGTGAATGGGGTCTCTCTGACGAATCAGAATTTCACTATTGATATTTCAAATCTTCATACGGTTGAATGAAGTGTGAAACTTACTGATATATCCGGAATCGGAATAGCTGGAGTAAATATATTTGCTGAGCCGACCGATGGAGATTATTCGAAATGATGATTTGCTTTTACTGATGATATGGGAGGATACTCGCTTCTTTTGAAACCCGGGTCGTATAGACTGAAGGCATTTTCTCCAGAATACTGAGAAGTCTGAAGCGTCGCACTTGCGAATCTAGCCGGAAATGTTGTCTGAAAAAACTTCTTCATCGCTCCGCCCAAAAGTGTGACACTCAGTTTCACATGAGATGGAGTACCGTCTGATCTGACCAATTTCGAATGGATAGCGGATATATTTGATAAACAGAACAATATTTGATTTTCTCAATCATTTAAATGACAGAGCTCGTATGTGTTCAGAAAAGTGCCAACCGGGACATACAGCATGAAGATATCCGTGGTCGGAATGGGACCGGTATATAGCTCCGGAAGTTTCGAAGTATCAGATAATAAGAGTGTAGATATACCGCTCAGTTCAGCGAGAACGCTCCTCACTCTGAGTTGAACCATCAGGGATATTTCTGGAAGTGCTCCACTATCGGAGGCTTTCGTAGAGTTAAGAAATACGACCAATAAACAAGTTATGTGAGCGAAGACCAATTCCGGATGAGTATTCGAATTTAGGATTCCAACCGCATCAAATTATGAGTTGATAGCAAAAAAACAGGGATATAATTCAAGTTTATTGTATACGGGAACGCTTAATTCACATACAAGTATCGGATCTATTTATTTAACCTGAATCACCTCAAGTATTTCTATAAATGGTACATTACAAAATCTCGGAACAAGTATATCAAATGAAAAAGCTTTTATCAGCCTCCAATGAGTGGATGGTCAGTGAGTCAATACTTCAAAATGGTACGGTAAGGAAGTATCGCTCAGCGGATGAGTATTTTCGTTTGATGGAGTTCCTGCTTCTTTTGGAAATGCTGTATTGATCATCTCTGCCGATTGATACGAAATAAAAAGATTAACAGCTGTAAATTATGGAGCCTCAAGTGTGACTCTCGGGAATGTCGCTCTCACTAAATTTGCGAGAGATTTCATACCACAGACAACTCCTATTACCCCTTCGCAGGGTTGAGTGATAGCGGATAGTATTTCTCAAGTAAAATTAACCCTCGGAGCGTCGATCCTCTGAGATGGTACGAATCCCGGTTCTATCATCACCAAAGAGACAACCAATATCCCGAGTGTCCCCGGATCTGAATCTATCGGATGAACAGCGAAGGATATAAAAGCACTTGACAGTAACTCGAATCCGATTACCAATCTGAATGGAAATATGACTATTGAGCTTACCTACTCGGGTAGTGAGATATATGCAACCAAAAATAATGTAACTCTCGAAGAAGTTCAGAACTTACAGGTGGCGTATTATGATAGTACCTCATCAAGCTGGATATCTGTACCTACGACCGTAACGAGCTCATCTGGCACTATTTTTGAGAATTTCTCATGATCTACTCTGCTTTCAGGTGTAATCTGATATGAGGATATTACTTTTACACTCAAAGCAACGGTGGATCACTTTACACTTTTTACCTCACTTGTATCAAGTGTGGTCAGAAATAGTAGTAGTTCATCTAGTAGTAGTTCATCTTCATCATCCGGATGAGGTGGTGGATCTCCTGTTTCTATAGCCTCCGGTCTTGCTGCGACGGCGAGTAGTATCTCTAATTATCTTGGTAATGTCACCCAGAGCATCGTCCTCAAATCTGGGGCGAGCATCAATAGTGTCCTCTCAATAACGCGCAATGGCAAAACAGTCTCTCTTGCGGATATCCTTAAGTCAGGAGCGACAACCATTTCGAATGTCAATAAAAATCTCGTGAGTTTCGCGGTCGGTGATGTCATCTCGACTTCCAAAGTAGGGAGTCTCGAGATCGCCCTCGATGGATACTCCAAGATGAACATCTCTCCGGGATCGAGTATGAAGATTACCGAGGCTGGAAAAGGATTTCTCTCATATGAAAATATCGGCGGAACTGTCCAGTACCAATTCAACAAGCGAGATAATGGGAAGTTCCAATACAAAGTCAAAGGAAAGACTGGATACGCAACTATTCGTGGGACGACCCTTTCGGTGACTTCCGATACTACTAAAGATGTCTATAAGCTTATAGAAGGGAAGATTGATATCTATAACAACATCCTCAAAAAGACCATAAGTCTTATCGGAGGCGATACGTATATCGCGTATGCGAATGGAAAAGAAGATGTAAGCAAGGTGAGTGGTGCCAAGGCGATTGCTCCAGCCGTTGTAAAACCAGTCGTTGCGAAAATCCCATGTGGAGGATACAGGGATGTCGAGTCAACAAGCGAATGGTGTCCATATATCACGAAACTGAATAGCAAAGGTATCATACGAACATACTCAGTATACGAACCAAACAGGAATATTTCCCGTGCCGAACTCCTCAAGATGGCAACTCTCTCCCGAGGAATCAAGCCGATATTCAACAAGGCCTATACATATGCCGATATTAAAACGACTGATTGGTGGACACCATATATATCCACTGCCAAACGATATGGATATATCTCTGCAACGAACACGAAATTTGAACCAAATCGATCGATCACTCGTGCTGAGGCGATGAAAATCGTTATGAATTTCTCCGGACTCAAATCGAGCTACAGCAGTTCATACGGATATTCCGATATCCGCTCGACCGATTGGTGGGCACCATACGTCTCAACCGCCAAGAAATATGGATATATCTCTTCTTCACAGAAGACATTCCGTCCAAACTCTCCAATCTCGCGCGCCGAAGTAGCGAAGATTCTTTCGAATATATTCTTTAAATAAAAATCATGAAAAAACCGCTTATCATAGCCATCACCGTATGATTATTTGCCGTATCGGCAGGAGCTTTTTATTTCTGGAATACGCCCCAGAAATCTTCAAATAATCTTGCTTCATACAAGAATCTCTGGCAAGAAACATTTCGGTCTTACCAGAGTGGAGTGACGAAGATCCCCAAGAAGGGGAAGTTCGACTTTGAGATGGCGAGTATGGCGACCGGAAGTGGCGAGGCGCTGACGCGACTCTGAAATATGGAGTTTCGGGAGAAATTTTCGAGTCTCGCTATCGCAATTCTTGGGGATTATGATTTCGAATCGGCAGAGCATCCGAGTCTCGATGCGACGATGAAGATGTATCTCAATAAGCGCTCATTTGGGGCGGGGGATATAGATATCGGTGTGCATATCGATGGGAACGGTATGGTCGCATATACTCTGAATAATCTTAAAAGAAATGCTCTTGAATTTCTCGGAGTTCCACCCGATATGATTGATAGTCTTATGCTTTCTTTTGATGAAAACAAGGGCAAAATGATCACATCCGGTACAGAAGCAGAACTTCTCCGAGGGGTTATCGCAGCCATTACTGAGGCGAGCAAAGATTCACCACTCAAAGAGAACTCCAAGGAAGAAGAGCAAAAGATTATCGCTGCATTTCTCGATGATGAAGTCATCGAGGTGACATCTGGAGAACAAAAAGATGAGGATATCACCACTCTGACGTTCCGTCTTAATCCAGACAATACCATTAGATTCCTCAATAATGTTGCGACTATCCTCGGGGGTGATAATACCGAAAAACGGTTCGATGGAGATGTAGAGTTTTTTAAGAGTTTTACGATCGCCGGGACGATGGACATCCAAGATGCCCGCGTGATTGATTCGCATATACTGACGGAAATTCCTGTCAGCTCACTCGATCCTGCGACCCTCGAAAAACGCTATGATCTTCTCAAACTCGAGAATCAACTTATTTACCCCAATCCAGAGCGATTTGACATCGATCTCACGAGCCTTATATCTAGTCAGAGTACTCCTGACAATAAACTCCAATTTCATTTCCGATGACTCATAAAATAATTGCCTACTTTCAGAATATACAAAGAAAAGATATCCTTTTTTATGGTGGGATTGGGATTTTTCTTTTCCTTCTCCTCTTTATACTCGGACTTCAGTTTAGTTATACGATCACTTCATCGTATTTCAATCTCAACAAATCAGCAATAGACAAAAATATTGCCATTGTCGCTCTGGATGAAGAGACACTCAATTCTCATAAATTCAAACGATACCAGGATATCGATCGTTGTGATCACGCGAATCTCTTGCGCAATATCCTTTATGGTGACCCAAAAATTGTGGTCGTGGATATGGTATTTTATCAGAAAGGAGAAAATGAGGCGTGTGACAATGAGCTCAAGGATATCCTCCAGAAAAATCCGAATGTTATCGTGGGAGTAGAGTACGATGAGACAAGAAAAACACTCCATACGGATATTTTTTGAGAAGAATGACGTTCGAAAAATATAGCACTTGTCAATACGACTTCGTATAATTCACTCAATGTTTTTAATTTTCATCTTGCGGATTATAAAAATCGAGTCAAAATTTATGATGCTCGCAAAAATCCAATACTTCCGCTCGCAATCGAGGCCTATAAACAGGCTCGGGGCTTTAAGGAGGCAGTATTGACAGAGACGGATATTGTTTTCGATGGACGGGAAAAGATTCCACTTGATGAGGGGGAATTTGTGAATATCAATTTTTTCACATCTTCGTATCCGACAGTGAGTTTCATAGATATCCTTGAAAATCCGAATCGATCTCGTATGTTTGAATGAAAAACGGTTTTTATTGGCGCAACAGCACAGGATATCCATGATGAATTCCTGACCCCATTCGATACCTCGAATTTCATACCCGGAGTCATGATCCATGCCAATCTCTACAATACTCTCATGACAAAACGATTTATCGAATATGAGAATATCCCTACTTTCTTCCTCGTTAATTTCTTGGCTATCCTCCTCTTTACGGCTATCCTTGTATGAACAGTGAGTATTTTCTCATGAGTCTTCTATTCTTTCCTCGTTGTTGTTGGCTATACTGCCTTTTCTCTTTTAGCGTTTCGATATTTTGGCATGATTATTGAGATTTTCCCCCTCATAGTCGCCTATATCTTTGTCAGTCTTGCTATTTATCTCAAAAAATACCTCGAAGAGAAACATTCCAAAGATCAGGTGAGAGCAATCTTTTCTCGATATATCTCGGAAGATGTTGCCAATGAACTCATCAAACAGGGGGTGGAAAATATGCATCTCGGAGGAGCTGAGAGGGAAGTGACGGTGTTTTTCTCGGATCTTGCCGGATTTACGGATCTCTCGGAGAGTCTCAAGCCCGATGAACTCGGACGTATCCTCAATGTGTATTTCGAAGAAATGTCCTCCATCATTCTCGCAGAGAAGGGGACAATCGACAAATTCATCGGAGATGCTATCATGGCCTTCTGGAACGCTCCTCTCGATCTCCCGCGCCACGCCAATAACGCCTGTACGGCAGCC
>CAZCYU010000122.1:0-1653 GCA_964503165.1 uncultured Candidatus Peribacteria bacterium
AGATCCTCAACACCGAACAGGCTCGACTTGACAAGATTTTCGCCAACGGAGAAATCAAGAATCTCATCATCGCGATCGGGACTTCGATCGGAGAAACCTTTACTCTCAGCAAACTCCGTTATCATCGTATCATTATCATGACCGATGCGGACGTCGATGGAGCGCATATCCGCACCCTCCTCCTCACATTCTTCTACCGATACCTCCGACCACTCATTGATAACGGTCATATCTATATTGCTCAACCACCTCTCTACAAGCTCTCTAAAGGAAAAAATGCATGGTATGTTTATTCTCCTGAAGAAATGGCAATAGTGACAGAACGGGAAGGAATAGGATCAGAAGGTATTCAACGGTACAAGGGTCTCGGGGAGATGAACCCAGAACAACTCTGGGAGACAACCATGGATCAACAAACCCGCAAGATGTACCGAGTCCGCATTCAAGATGCCGAAAAAGCCGACGAAGTTTTCAAAGTCCTCATGGGCGAAGATGTTCCACCACGCAAACGCTTCATCCAGTCTCGCGCCAAGCAGGTTGCGAATTTGGATATATAGGGGATTCTCTTGCGCAATATAATTTATATTTTCTTTGAAAAAATTACTTCCTCAGTAGATTTAACATTGTTAATTATCAATAATCAGAAGTATGTCCTATACGATTGATCGAAATGAAGCTGCAAAAATCCTGGGTTGTTCGACTCGCACGGTAGACCGGTACATGCGTGCTGGTAAGGTGCGCCACAAGCGGGTGGGGAAGAAAGTCTATATCAATGATGAAGATATTCATATTATCCAAAATGGCGGACTCCAGGAGAACTATATGGTTCTCGATGCCGATGGGCAGGTGGTTTCGACGGGTCATGAGGATGATTCTCAGTTTATGAGACGACCGGTGGTGGTTGATTACAAACAACTTTTCGATGACGCTCAACAGGCGATCAATCGCAAGGATACCCTCATCCAAGAGCTCTCATACCGTATCGGACAAGCCGAGGCGGAGCTCAAGAACTCGATTTCGATGATCGAGTACAAGAAGGCCACACTTCTGCTTGAGAGTGCCAAGAAACACAACGAAGAAGAGAAACAGGAACTCGACAAAAAAGTAAAGAAACTCGAGAAGCGCATTATGAAGGGGAGTTCGATCAATCTCGCTCTCATTATTGCTGTGAGCTTCCTGCTCGTTCTCAGTGTCCTGCTCTGGATTTTTAGTCTCTAATACCACATTTTTTTATGAAACAGCTCCCAGTACCGAAACGTATCCTCCTCAAGCTCTCCGGAGAAGCCCTCCAATGAACGGGAGATCATGGGATAGATACGGTATTTATCGATAATCTCGCACGTAAAATCGTCACACTGACTCAAGAAAAAGACATCGAGATCATCATCGTCATCGGAGGGGGGAATATCTTCCGTGGGGTATCGGGTGCCGCCAAAGGACTCGACCGAACGGCTGCAGATTATATGGGGATGCTTGCGACCGTTATCAATGGGATCGCCCTCGGGAATGCCATCGAAAAAGCCGGACAGAGTGTCCGGATTATGTCTGCCATCGAGATCGCCAAGGTTGCGGAGCTCTTCATCTACCGTCGTGCCCTCAAACATCTCCGAGAGAAACGCATCGTCGTCGCGGTTGCCGGAACCGGCAATCCGT
>CAZCYU010000123.1:0-1799 GCA_964503165.1 uncultured Candidatus Peribacteria bacterium
GATGATCAGCATGGGACGGCGATCGTCGTCCTCGCCGGACTCATCAATGCTCTCAAGATAACGGGTAAAAAGAAGGAAGAAATACGAGTCGTCATCAACGGACTCGGTGCTGCTGGGACGGCCATTCTCAAACTCCTCCACCTCTACGGAGTCCGCCACATTATTGCCTGTGACAGTAAGGGAATTGTTTCGAAAAGCAGACCCGATCTCAACAGCGCGAAAATGAAAATCCTCGAGATATCCAATCTGGATAATCTCTCCGGGACCCTCCAGGATGCCCTCAGGTGAGCGGATGTATTCGTAGGAGTGAGTGTCGCGAATGCGATCACGAGAGCGGATGTCGCAACTATGAATACAGATGCGATGATATTCGCGATGGCGAATCCGACACCGGAGATCATGCCAGATGAAGCCCGAGCGGGTGGTGCTCGCATCATCGCGACCGGTCGATCCGACTTCCCCAATCAGCTCAACAATGTCCTCGTCTTCCCGGGGGTTTTCAAATGAGCCCTCAAATACCGATTCCGCATGATCACCGAAGAAATGAAACTCGGTGCCGCAGAAGCACTCGCTGCCTATGTAACCAACCCAACCGAAGACATGATCATCCCCAATCCTCTCGACAAGAATGTCGCGAATGTTGTAGCTGAGAGTATGAGGAAGTTTCAATAAGGTTTCGATAAAAAATTTGATTTTGGAACGAGAATCGATATAGTTGAGGCGTTATTCATATTCTTAACTTTTTCACACTATGAAACAAAAAATACTCGCCGTCGCTCTCATGCTCTTCCTCGGACTCCCAGGAATAATCCATGCGGATGAAGTGCAAGATATCAAGGCCAAGCTCCTCGATATCATCACGCAGCTCACACAGAAGTATGAGGCACAGATCCAGACACTCACGACAGAGAATGCTGCTCTCAAAAAAGAGCTCACTGCTCTCAAATGAGCGACTCCTGTGGTTGTTCCGACAATTACTACTGTTGCTCCAGTAGTAACAACTCCCATGGCTGTCACTCTCCCAACCGGTCCAAAATCTGACGTATATACGAAGATTGTGAACAAGATCAATGCAGGTCTCCCAACTATTCTCGCAGATAATAATCTCAGTGCGAGTGGAGCGGTTGGACTCTTTGAATTCATCGAACCGAATGGATTCTTTATCTCCATCGACGATGGGAAAAATCCTGCCGGAATCACTGCTTTCAAAACAAAAATAGCCTTCACCTATGATGCCAATCTGAACCTCACAAAGGTTGGGGTCTTCGACCTCGATTACACGGTCGAGAGATACAAGACGGTGTTTGGAACCAATCCGTATACCAAATCAACACGAATCCGCATCCAGAATCCTCTCTACAAAGGGAAACTTCTCGAGGTGGTTCCAGTGAGTGCTCCTGTAGGTTCCGTTCCGGCAACCACTGTAAATACTCCCGTGACTACCGATGTTACTTTCGCTCAGATTAAGGCGCTCTATGACAAAAACAAGCTCCTCGATGTTATCAAACTCTCAGAGGGGTACATGACGAAAAATCCAAATGATACTGAGGTGCTCAAGCTCCGATACCGTAGTTACTATATCGTCGGAAAGTACACAGAATCCCTCGACGAGGTGAAGAAAATTGAAACACTCCAATGATCCTCCTTCGAAAAAACCATCGCTTGTGATGCAGCCGTTATCGCGAAGATCTCCAAAAAAACAGACGTGAGTACGTATTATAGTGCTATCTGTAAGAAGAAATAATTCCCATTCCAAACACAAAAAATCCCGTCCGGAATCCCACAAGGGTTTTTTTTTT
>CAZCYU010000124.1:0-8241 GCA_964503165.1 uncultured Candidatus Peribacteria bacterium
TGCTGAAGGAGGGAAAATTTTCGCAGAGCTTACCAAGCGTCTTATGGGGAAACAAATCGCGATATTTGTCGGAGGTCAACTCCTCACAGCTCCAACGGTTCAATCAGTTATCCCAGATGGACGAGCAGTTATAACCGGAAATTACACAGCTGAGAGTGCGAAAAAACTCGCAACCGATATCAATACCGGTATCGTCCCAGCACCGATCTATCTCACGAGTGAACGAACCATCGATGCGAAAATCGGAGCGGATTCTCTCCGGGTTATTATCCTCGCCGGTCTCATTGGACTCCTTGCTATCATCGTATTCCTCATCCTTATCTATCGTGTTTCCGGTCTTATGGCTGGGGTAGCACTCGTGATCTATGGACTTCTCCTCCTCGCGATCGTCAAGATGTTTGGAATCGTCCTCACGCTCGCCTCTATCGCCGGGGTCATCCTCTCGATCGGGCTCGCGATCGATGCGAATATCCTCATATTTGAACGAACCAAAGAAGAACTCAGAGCCTGAGTCGATATGGAAAAGTCCATCATCATCGGATTCGGGAAGTCATGGTCTGCTATCTGGGATAGTCATATCACGTCATTTACCAGTGCCGTTGTCCTCTATATCTTCGGTATCAGTATGATCAAGGGATTCGGACTTATGCTCGGACTCGGTATCGTCCTCTCGCTCTTCACAGCTATGTGGATATCCCGTATCCTTATTATGGTAGTCGGACGCAAGATGAAGAAACATTCCAAGATTTTCATCGGAGTATAAAAAGAAAATAATAAAAACGGCACTGCGGTGCCGTTTTTATTTTGTTCTAAGTTTAGGGATTATTCTCCCGTTCCAGAAAGAACATCCTGGATGAGAGTACTTTCAGTCGTGTTTCCTGACAGAGCATCGAGCTTATCTTGGATGATAACCTTGATCTCAGCAAGTTGCCCGAGCATATGAGCTTTTTTCTCTTCATTCATAGAACTTGCAGTGACTTTTGCTACTGCCTTTTCAATATTTGCGAGAACCTTATTAAGTCTCTCTGCAGTAAATTTTTCTATTCCTTTCATAAGCTGATTATGAAGTTTTTCAGAAAGATGCTTTCTCATTTGTTTGATTTCTTCTTTCTTTTCTTTTACCTGTTCCTTCATATCTTTTCGTATATCTTTAATCTCTGATTGCATTTTCTTTTTCATTTGAAACATTTCTTTTATGATGACTCCACCCTTTTCATTTTTTTGAAAAGCATTTGGGTTGTAGGCACCACTTCCATACATTTCCCACATTTGTTTTTTGATAGCCTCTTTGATAGCATTACATTCAGCCTCTGTCTTTTTTTCGACAAATGCACATTTTTCGAATGCATCAACTACTCCATCATTATTGCGATCTTCGGTCACCACTGGGGCTGAATCATCTGAGTTATCATCTTCAGCATCTTCATTTGTTGAAGTAGTAGAAGTGTCAGTGGTAGTCGATGTAGCAGTGGCATCTGTACTGTCTGTCGTAACAGAAGTTGTTGATCCATCTGCCGATGTTGTAGTGACTGAGGCATTTGTTCCATCTGTCGTAGCAGAAGTAGTAGTACTATCAACCGATGTCGTACTGGTCGCAGTGTCGTCCGCAGCAACACTAGAAATAAGAACCATACTGGATATAAGGAGCAATCCAGCCGTGCTCATAATTTTTTTCACGTGCATCATAATAAAAAAGATTAAAAAAATAGAAACGGTAAAAAATATTACCACGGAAATGATAGTATACTTTTTTTATAAGTCAATGATAATGTGTGAAGATTTAGTGTTTTTTATGATTTCTTGAGGATGTGATAGACGGAAAGGTAGATCATAGAGGTCAAACCTTCGAATACGAGGAAAGAAAAAATAACAAAAAGTGTTTCATATATCGGGTGTGCCTTGAGGAAAGCATCGCCTCATCCGATAAGTCCGGCAAAGAGTCAAATGACGAGAAAAAACGGAAGTATAAGGAGGATGATTTTCCAAACTTTCCCTTTCGTCGTAACGAGACTTTTGTCGGTATAGGTTTTGGATTTCTCAATATTTTCACTATATAAGAGTTCGAAATACGCGAAAGCGAGACGGATCGCAAGTGCGACAAACCAGATGAAGAGACCAATAGAAATCACGAGAGTTATACTCCCCAAGATGAAAGGAGGAAGTCCTGGATTGAATGCGGCGATGATCCCGATGATGAGCATTCATATGAGGAAAACAGCTATCGGTCCGAGCAGATAGAGGGATATCCATCCGAGGATGCCGATGTAGGCACGAATATGTTTCCAAGAGAAGTAGAGATTATCACGGTAAGGCAGTTTCTCGCCTGCGAGATAGGATTTATAGACATTCTGCATGAGGAAATAACTGTAGCTGTACGCACAGATAAAGATCGTCACGACGATGATGATGAGGAGCATGCTTATGAGGACACTTATGAAATGTCCCATCATGAAGGTTTGCATATCCGTCTCAACCATAAGTGAATTATAGACGGTGATATATTGGTAGATAAATATACCGAGAAAGGGGAGTGAGAGGATGAATCCGGCGATATTGGCATAGAGGTAGATGAGGATCTTGGAGAGGTTCCAGTGGATGAAATTACGATAGAGGAGGAGGATGTCTTGACCGATATGTTTGAGATTACTCAGATATGATGCGAACATACAAAAGGGGATTAGTGGAAATATTACGAGTAAGTATATTCGTTTCTGCTTTTTTGCAAGCAATTTTGTTTGATTTTTCCCGATTTTTCCATACAATCCGGCGGAACATTCTATTTTCTATCAATTTTTTATGTACCGATCTCATACCTGTGGCGAACTCAATACATCCAATATCTGACAAGAAGTCACTCTCTCCGGATGGGTGGCAAATCGACGCGATCACGGTGGTATTATCTTCATCGATCTGCGAGACCGTTACGGGATTACTCAGACCGTTTTCGATCCGGAGGATGATAAATCCGCATGGACGATCGCCGACACGTTTCGAAGTGAATACGTCGTCAAACTCACAGGAGTTATCCGGGCTCGTCCCGAGGGACAAGCCAATGACAAGCTCGTGACCGGGGGGATAGAGGTGGTCATCAAAAAAGCCGAAATCCTCGCCAAATCCAAGACTCCTCCATTCGAAATCAATGACTATACCGAAGCCAATGAAGAGGTGCGATACAAGCACCGATATATAGATCTCAGACGATCAGGACCTCTCGATAATGTCATGTTTCGATCCAAGTTCCTCAATTATACGAGGAATTGGTTCACATCTCGTGATTTTCTCGATATCCAGACTCCTATCTTCACGGTATCAAGTCCAGAATGAGCGAGAGATTTTCTCATCCCTTCTCGTCTCCATCCCGGTAAATTCTACGCGCTCCCACAAGCCCCACAACAGTATAAACAACTCCTCATGGTCGGAGGTATTGATAAGTACTTTCAGATCGCACCCTGTTTCCGTGATGAGGATCCGAGAGCTGATAGGCATGCATGTGAATTTTATCAGATCGATTGCGAGATGAGTTTCGTCGAACAGGATGATATTTTCGCTGTGGTAGAGGACTATATTGTCGATACCGTCGCATCGCTCTCAGTCAAAACTATTATGGATGGGAAATTCTACTCCATGAGTTATGCCGAGGCCATGGAAACATATGGTTCAGACAAGCCAGATCTCAGGTATGGGATGAAACTTGTCGATGTAGCCGATATATTTGCTCGATCAAGTAATGAAATATTCTCCGGTATCGCTGCTGATCCCATAAACAATCGTATCAAGGCCATAAAGGTTGAAAATGGGGACACTATTTTCTCCAAAACTCAGATGAAAAATTTCGAGGATTATGTGAAAAAATTCGGTGCGAAAGGACTCGGATATTTTCAGATGAAAGAAGATGGACTCAAGTGACCGCTCAATAAATTTTTCACAGAAAGTGATCTCGAAGAAATAGTCGAAAAAGTCGAGCTCCGCGTAGGGGATGTCGTGTTTTTCTGAGCGGGAGACAAGAATACGGTACTCTCATACATGGGCAAATTCCGCATCCATCTCGCGGAACTCCTCGGACTCAAAGACAAAAATATCCTGGCTCTCTGCTGGATCAAAGATTTCCCGATGTTTGAAATAAATGAAATTACTGGAAAAGTAGATTTCGGTCACAACCCATTCTCTCTGCCAAAATGAGGAATTAAAGCATTCGAAAAAGAAAACCTCCTCGAAGTGGAATCCGTCCAATACGATCTCGCCTGCAATGGATACGAGATCCTCTCCGGATCCATTAGGAATCACGATATAGAAGCCCTCGTCAAAGCATTCGAAAAAGTAGGCAGAACCAGAGAAGAAGTAAAAGAAAAATTTGGTGCGATGTACGAAGCCTTCCAGTACGGAGCTCCTCCGCACGGAGGATTCGCCATAGGTATGGACCGATTTATGATGATACTCAAAGATGAGGACAATATCCGCGAAGTCTATGCCTTCCCGAAATCCGGAAAAGCCGAAGACACCATGATGAACGCCCCAGCAAGAGTCGACGACATCCAACTCAGAGAGTTACATATTGATTTGAGGGAGGAGGCGAAGGAGGAACTGGGACTGAATTAAAGACTTCAAACTCAGGATTTTATAATCTTGAGTTTTTTACATTTTTAACTTACATTTTATGAAAAAAATTTTACTTTTACTAATACCTTTTTTATTTTTACTTTCATGTTCAAATTTATATAAAGAAGAATCTATATTATGATATTGGAAATGAAATAATGAATATTTAAGATTTTCAGAAAATGGAAAATTAAGTTTTTTAAAATGAACATGAAGCTATCTTTCTGAAGTAATTCAACCAGAAAATGCCTTTGTTTCTTATGAAATAATTGAAGAAGTAACTCCGCATCAAATATATTTAATTTTTACTAAAAATAAAGAAGAAAAAAGAATTCCATTTTGAATTTATAAGATAGAAAACGATAAATTAATTATAAATAAATCTAAAGAATTCCATAAAACTTTATGATCCATTGATATGTGAATTTCCAGATATGAGTTGCCCATAGATTTTTCTTGAGAATTAGATGTCTATTTTAGATTAAAAGAAATTCCAGAAGTTAAGGGAATATATTATGATTGAAAATTTTATAAAGATATTCAAGAGCAAGAAGATGAAGAAATAAAAAACATCTTTTCTTGAAAATAAAAAATAATCATGAAAAAAGAATATATATTTAAAGATTACAAAAAGAAGGCTTTTACAGAGAGTCCTGAAATTAAGGAGATGTATAATCAAAAGACAAGGGGTAGCTACCCCTTGTTCCACATAACATGGGTTACCCATAGTAGTAGAATCAGTGAAAGAATGATGCTCTACAAAGTAGAGAAAGGTGAATGAATATATCTATCGGATGATCAGGAGGTAGAGATTACTCGATTTATATGAGATGTCGTCCGAGAAAATCATTTTCAGGTATTGGCTTATAATATATGTAAAGATCATGTACATATATTGCTCGTATGTAAGAAAGAGGAGCTTCCAGATATGATAAGAAAATTGAAGTGAAAATCTGCTCAGAAATTCAAAGAATGGTTATGAGTTGGAAAAGACGAAGTTTATCACCTCTGGGCTCAAAAATATAATATTTCCTATGTGGAAAATAATGAGAAATTTCGGGAGGTAATGAAATATATCGAATATAATAGAGTGAAGCACTGATTATCCGATAACAAGGGGTTGCAACCCCTTGTTCATGAGTTCCTGACTGTCTGATAACAACGGGTAGCTACCCGTTGTTCACGACCCATTGTTCACGAATTTCTGAGCACTTAACCCCTAACTATACTAAAACCCATGAAAAAACTTATTCTCATTCCCATTTTCCTCATCCTCCTCACCGCTTGTTCACTTCCATTCACTTCCAAATCACCAGATAGTACAGAACAGACGGGGACTACCAGTACAGAGGAGGGGGGAGAGTATACGCAGACCGGTCAGACGAAAGAGGAGCGCTTGGCGGAGTCGAAGCGTCGGATGAATTTTCGTGCGATGATCCGGAAGGGGGATTACCTGTCGCTCAAAAATGATCGCGAGTCGGCGCTCAGGAGTTATCTGAGTGCGTATGTCCGTCTCAAGGATGACAATGTCCTGGAGCGTAAAATCGCCGGTGCGTATTTTGATCTCCATGAATTTACCAATGCATACAAGTACTACAAACGTGTCCCATTTGTCGACCTTGAAGACCGGGAAAAAAAGCAGATGCTCCAATCGATTATGTCGGATGAAAGTATCCTCAAGAAGGGCGCAGAGATCCAGAAACTTGGACTTTCTCACGATGAGTTGTCGTATTATTGGTACATTGAAAATTGTTACACAGGGATACATAATTGTGTGGTCGCACTTGAAGCCTACACTGGGAGTTTCACCCAGACACGGAAACTGAAGAGTGTGATCGATTCATATGAGAAAGTCAGTGCGGACTTCCAGTATCGCAATGCTCTCCTTGCGTGAGCCCTTTTCGAATCTGAGCAGTATCTGGCGGGGATGAAAATCGCTCAGGAGATATCCGAAAAACGACCGGACTATGCCATCGCCCTCAAGATTGCGGGATATTCTGCCTACGAACTCGGTAAGTACCGTGAAGCCAATACCTATCTCGCGAGATACTATGCATTCCAACCAAAAGATACTAAGATCGCGTATATCCTCGGACTCACCAACTACTACCTTGAGGACTATACAACCTCCAATCTCTATTTTAACACCGCTGTTCTCGGGGGATACACCCCCAAGACTGAGCTCGAGCGACGGCTCGTCTACAATTATTATATCCTCGATGATCGAAAGGCGATGTTCAAGATTTTCCGCTATCTCCTCGAGGAACCGGATGCGACGGAGGACGATTTCATCATCGCGGTCCATATTGCTCAGACAGATAACAACCGAGCCAAGGCATTTCTCTGGGCCAATCGCGGGATAGAGAAGTTCACCGACTCCGATATGCTTCTCGCTCTGCGGGCACAGACATATCTCCTGACCAATAATCTCGATCGGGCCGAGTCCGATCTTGAGCATGCATATTCCCTGAATCCACGTAATCCACTCACACTTCTCGGATTTGCCCAGTTGCATTTTGCCAAAAATGATTATACTTCTGCCAGAGAGTCCGTGAAAAATATGCAAGAAGTTGATCCTGATGGTATTTTCACAGAGGAGGCAAAAAAACTCACTCTCGATATAGACAAAAAAGAACAGGAGGCACTCGCAACGGCAAGTGGATCAATAACAACGGGTACCGGTACCGAAATGCCCAAATAATCATTTTAATTCTCATAATCATCATCCTATGTCAGGAGAAAAAAAGGATACATCCCGAGAAGTCCCAAAAAAGATGCCACACGTAGAGCAGATGGTTGGGGTTCTCAAAGAGAAGGAGAAAGTTGATCTCGAAAATCGTCTCACCGAGACGCTCAAGAATCTCAATAGTCGCCTCACCAAGAAGGAGATTCTCTCCCTCATCCATCGTATCGAGGTAGGGAAGGGGCTCGAGGGCCTCAGATCAGAACTCGAGAAAGAGAAGAAACTCGAAGGGACCAAAATCTCCGACGAACTCCTCCAGGATATCCTCAACCTCTTCCGAGAGGTCGAGCAGATTGCCGAATCCGGACTCAAAGAGCTCAAACTCGAACTCAGTGCCCTCAATGAATCCAAAGAATATACCATCAACAAAGCTATCTACCTCACCAACCGCTTCCCATGGATCAAGCGACTCGAGCAGAGTAAACTCGGTGAAAATATCATCATCGACCTCGTCGGCATCGCCGCCGGCTCCATCGACTCCATCCACGCCATCCTCAAGTTCCTCCTCACCCTCCTCGAGGACATCGTCCTCCTGCCGAAGCAGATTATGGAGGAGATGAGAAAGAGGTAAAAGATGAAAGATGAAAGATGAAAAAATACCAAATCTCAGAGATTTGGTATTTTTTTTGTAAAATGGTTTTTTAACTCACCGTCTCGGTAATCTTCAAGACTGCCGAGAAGATTCCAAAGGCGAACCAGAGGACGAAGATACCGGCGATGAGGATCGCAAGGGGTTCGATGAAGCGGACGAGGACGGCGATGGAATTGTCGACTTCGCGGGTGTACTGTGTGGCGAGCTTTCGACAGACTTTGTTGACAGTGGAAGTTCGCTCACCGGCGGCGATTATCTGGACGAAGTCTTGGGTGAATACTTGGAAATAAGGGTCGGATTCTTCGATACT
>CAZCYU010000125.1:0-11085 GCA_964503165.1 uncultured Candidatus Peribacteria bacterium
ACTGATATGCCGACCCATCTGTGTATAGAGAGCCTCTGGTGCACTATAGAGATAGGAAATACACGTATGAATCCGCTCCGAGAGAGAATCGAGGATCCGTGTTCCACCAAACGTGGAATCTTGACGGAAAAAATCCGCCTCAAGCAGAGTCTGATTGTATTTATTGTCTCCCGACTGCGGAACCCGCATGGCCAGATAGCGATAAAAGATGTCGAACAACATCCCGAAATTGAGCACGATGGACTCCCGGATATCTCGGAACTCTGGGAAGAGGAATACCTCCGTCGTCGGTGTTTTTTTCTGTTTTTTCATAATGAGCTCGATCGCATCGAGAGCGGACTCGATCGTCTGAAGTGATGTCGATTGTTTGAGGGAATCGGTCGCCACTGCCTCCAGATTGTGTGCCTCATCGATGACGAGGAACTTAATCTCTGGCAGGATTCGCGCATCTTCCTCACTCTCCACTTCCGTGAGCAGGAGCGAATGATTCATGATAATAATATTGGCATTTTTGGCATCTTGACGCGCTCGATAAAGGAACTCTTCTTTGCGGAACGGATTCTCGGGGATGAGGACCCGACGATCCGTCGCGCGGATTCGCTCGAGGTATCCGTATTCTGCCCCATAAAAGGACAACTCATCGAGCTCACCGTACTGAGTATCCATAAGCCAGAAGAGCACCTTGGCAGCGAAGATAAACTCTTGCTCCTCGACCAGATCGGCACTCACGTACTCGAGGAAGAGGAGGAGACTGATATAATTGGATCGCCCCTTGATCTTGGCGACAGAAAAATCGAGAATCCCCGCCTCTCGAAACATATCCCGGAGCATAGGGATGTCTTTCTCAAAAATCTGATCTTGGAGCGTCTTGGTATTGGTCGAGATAAACACCGGCTTACCGGTCCGGATCGACGTCAAGATAGCGGGAACTCCATACGCAAAGGTCTTCCCGATCCCCGTCGGTGCCTCGATGAGCAGGAGTTCCCTCTCGGCAAAAGCCACAGTCGTGAGATCCAACATCTTGGCTTGCTCAGGTCGCTCCTCGAGTGATCCCCCCTTGAGGATATCCTGCCAAGCGAGTGTACATTCTTCATCCAGGGCAAAAGACAGCTCTTTTATTGCTTTCCTCTGAGACCGAACCAGTTCCTGTATCTGGTCGATCGAAACCATCTCCCGAGGAAATCCTGAGAGCGTGAGTACATACCCAAAAGCACTCCCCCGCGGGATCATATTCGATAAAAACGAGAGAATCGATTGTTTCTCTTTCGAGAGATTGTCTAACTCCGCCAGGCAGAGCTCGAAGAGTTGAACCGTCGCCTCCGTATCCGCAAGTGCCCGGTGCTGCCCCTCGTACGGAACCCCAAGGCTCTCGAGTAGACTCCCGAGATTCAGACTCTTGGCCCCATAAAACAACACCTGCGAAAGACGAAACGTATCTATGAGCGTCCGCGACCCCAGATCGAAACCGTATTCTCTCAGAAACGACACATCAAAATCCACATTGTGCCCAAGTAGAGGAATATCATCCGCCAAGAATTCCAGAATCCGAGGTCGAAGATCCGAGAAAAACGGTGCATCCTTCACATCCTCATCCGTGATACCCGTGATATTCACCGTCTCCTCCGGCAACGGGAATCCCGGATTGACCAGCGTACTCCATCGCTCCAACACCCCCGTCTCATCACACCGCACAAACGCCACCTCAATAATAGCGTCATTCTTGGGATCAAGTCCCGTGGTTTCGAGGTCAAAGGCTATAAAAGACGGCATAAATATAAGTTACAAGTTGAAAGATAAAAGACAAAAGTAAAAATGGAATTTTTTACTTCATATTCCAAGTTCTTTTGGTTGGGATTATAGGGGAAAATACAAAAATTCCAAAAAGATTGGACAAAAAGAGGTTTTTTTATACAATGCCCGCACAATTCAAGATAAATGTAATGTATTTTTATTTTTGGGATGGTAGCTCAGTAGGTAGAGCAGGGCCCTTTTAAGGCCAAGGTCGCGGGTTCGAGCCCCGCCCGTCCCACCAAAGAAAATCAAGAATCCCCCGAGAAATCGGGGGATTTTATTTTCTTTGTGGACGCTGGAAGCGGGGCTCGAAACTGCAGATGACGAGGTTTTCACAAAAAGATGAGACACGATGAAAAAGAGTGTTGTAATCCTTTGTGTTCCGAGAAAAACTGATGAGTGAAACGAATCAGGGAAAAAGCCAGCTGCTCCTGGCTTTTCGTCACAAAGCGTTTTTCGGAACGCAGTGAAGAAAAAAGAGCCCTGAGAGTCCCACTATATTAAATTTATCTAAACAATTGTAAATATTCGACCATCTCATACATTCTATTTCTTGAATATCCCGTAGTTTCTTTGAGAATTCCAATTTTTACAAGTTCTTTAATAGTACTATTGGCTGTTGCTGGTGTAGTTTCAAGAAGTTTTGTTGCATCTGAAAGAGTAACAATCGGTTTTGCATACATGGCACGAACAAGAATGGCAAGATTTTTTGCCTTTCTTCCAGTCGAGGCAATTTTTTGTTCATATCACTGCCGGAGTTCGACGATTTTCGAAAGAGTTGAAACAGATTTCTTTGCTGTTTCTACGACTCATGAGAGGAAAAATCGAAGCCATTGTTCTATATCATTTCTCGTTCGTATGAGCGTAAGTGAATCATAGTAGGCAGTCCTATTTCGCTCGAAGAAGTCCGAAAGATGGAATGCTGGTTTTGATAAAATTCCTTGTTCTACAAGTTGCAGAATAATGAGAAGTCTTCCGAGACGTCCATTTCCATCGAGAAAAGGATGGAGCGTTTCAAACTGGTAATGTGATAAGGCTATCTTGATAAGCGGAGGCATATCAAGCGTCTCGTTGTGCCAAAATTTCTCTATGTCCGAAAGAAGAGGATTAAGATCGTTTGGATGCGGCGGAATAAAGAAAGCGCTTTCAAGATTCGCTCCACCAATCCAGTTTTGACTCACTCGAATTTCCCCAGGCTGTTTATTTTTTCCCCTCACTCACGAAAGAAGAATGGCGTGAGTATTCCTGAGAAGTCTCCAGGAAAGTGGAAGTTCCTCGAGTTCTTTAATGCTGGTATTTAGTGCATGAATATAATTTTGTACTTCTTGCCAGTCATCACGACGCTCAGGACTAATTGATTCTTCGGACATCACTGCTTCATCAATCTCAGTACGAGTTCCTTCGATACGACTCGATTCAGTAGCCTCCTTTGCTACATGCATACGAATAAAAAAATCTACATCCGGAACGAGCTGTGCGTAGGCATTCAGTTCTCCAAGAGCAAGAGTTGCCTCAGAGAGAAGTGTATCAATTCGTTTATCTTCCCATCGATAGGGAATATTAATGGGATTAGGAAGAAAACTCTTGTATTTATACTGCTGTCTATAGGTTCCAGATCGAAACATAGTTCATAATTCTTATAATATAATCTTCCCCAATATTATATGTAAAAATTAAAATAAAACAAATTCTTATTATAGTTTCATTAATAAAACTATAATAAAGTGGATGTATATTATAGTTTTATGAGCAGTTAAAAACTGATTAAAAAGTTTTTTTATTTCAGGATTATTATTTCTTATCCACAAGTACTCCTCCGAGAATCATATTGACGAGAGCGAGAATGATGGCGAATACAAAGGCTGACCAGAATCCATCCAATGTAAATCCTGGAATGATTTTCGCAACCAAAAGTACCATAAGAACATTGATCACAAGGGACATAAGCCCAAGTGTCAGTATATTCAAGGGAAATGTCAGGAGCTTCAAAATAGGTCCAATGGTACTATTGACTACGGCGAGGACGACAGCGACGATGATTGCCGTCATATACCCGTCCACATACGCCCCTGGAGTGAGATACGAAGCAAGAGCAACCGCCAATCCCGATATCAAAATATTCAAAATAATAGCCATATATAGGAAGTTAAGACTAAGACTAATAATTATATACTTATTTACAGAAAAGCAAATAGAAATAGAGAGACGGCGATTTGTCTCTCGACCGAAGGCGTCCGAAACCGGCATTCGGCTGGTGAGGGAGAGCCCCAGCCCACTGACTTTTTGATACTATAAAATAGTTTTGACAAAAACGAAATTATGAATATATATAATATATGAAATCAAGTAGGGGCGCTATGTCTATAAAGAACACTATTTTAAAAAATCTCATGAAAAAATCTATTGAGAAGCCAAGAATAAGTCCATCTAAAATTCCAGAAAATTATTCTGCCTTAGCCAAAACAGTCAGAAGAAAAGTTGAGGTACTTTCGTCTGCACTTGATTTCGAAGTAGTAAAGCAAAACACTCTGATTTACTGAGCAAAAGCAGCTAATCTTATAGAGATACAAAAAGTTATGGGATGAATTTCAGGTATTTTGGATGAAAATATAGTAATACCAAGATTTGAGTGCATTCCCGTATTTATATATGACAAGTGGCTGGCTTGAGGGAATATTGATGAATACATAAGATGATTTTTTGAAAAATTTAAATGAAGTGAATATATTTTAAGATCAAGTGCAGTATACTCAGAAGACTGAGAAGAAACCACTTGAGCCTGAGTTTATGATTCGATTCCAGCAACAACTCCTGAAGATGACATTAATAGCTTTGATGTTTTTAAAGAAAAACTTTTAACTGTATTTAATTCTGTGGATTCAGGTGCTGCAAGAAATTACAGAAGCCAAAACTGAATTGAGACTGAAAAAATGTGAGTTATAGTGCAAGAATATATAGATTTATGAAATGATAAATGATATGTTGATTCTATTGTAAAAAATGTTCCAGAATTAATGAGAGTTACTATGTCCAATACCGCGAATATAATAGATAGAAATAAGCTCATGAAATGATTTATGGGAAATAATTTTAGATTTGATATATATCACTGTAGCCCTGATATGCATAAGGTTATTAAATTAAACATTTCATCTGTTTTTAGTAAACTATGTATTCTATTGGAATCCTTATATGGAAAACCAGTGCAAATTGAAATTTGATTTAAAAAAGGTGAGAGCTTTCTCGATGGGGATTTATATAGTCTATTTCAAATTAGGCCCCTTCCTGCAAATTTCAATAAAAAAATAGGGATATCCTTTCCTGATGGTGAGACTATCTTCACTTGAAAATCTATATGAGTTTGAGACTTAACTCTGGATGTAATATCAAATTTGGATGATAATTCCAATAAGGAATGAGTTGTTATATTTAATTCAAGTGATTTTGCTACCGAAATAAGTCATCTATATGATCATTTACCGAAGAGATGAGCAGTTATTGTAATATGACCCAGCAAAGAGGGTTTATGACATATCGAAACTATCTGTGCCGAAAAGGGGGTTTTGTGTATTTTTAATAAAAAGAAGCTTTCGCACAAAAGACCAATATGAGTTGATGTTGTTGCTCATCTTGCAAAAAGAGGAACGTTGATGAGAAAAAATTTATATTCTCCAAATTTAGATCTTAAATGATTTAAGAAATTAAGAATCGTATCTGATTGATTAGAATGAAGAGTTTATTGAATGACTTAACTTTTATTTTTGGCTTTTCCCAACCAACATCCATATAATATATCAATAAATTATTCAGCTATCTACATTCCCCATGAACACACCAGACATCAACTCTGCCACAGAAAATGGGCAAAATTTCCGGGAATCGGGGATTGTTCATCTTTCTGAAGCGAAAGATTTCCTTGTTGGTAAATGATTTCAGGTCAAATCTATCAGACAGCCGTGGAGGAATGTTTTTGCAGTCATAGAATCGGGAAAATGACAATTTGCCTTCAAACTCGCATCAACTCCGTGAGTTGGAGAACGTCTGAAGAATGAGGTCTCTTGGAATATTGAACTCAATAAAATACTCGAGCTCTCTGGGGATACGAATAGTTTCATAATACCGAAAATCTTCGAGTCCGGTGAATGGAATGGTCTCCCCTACTACATAAGTGAATATTTCCCTGGGGCTTTTATCAACAACAGAACCCCAGAAGACTGTGAAATATTGGAATCATGGCTTGAGCGAATTGTCGACTGCAATCTCTTTTTCCTCTCGCTCGAGGACGACAAACTGAATTTTTATCGAGATCGTGATTTTACCAATATCGCCGACTATACAGATCGGGGAGCGAGGCGGATTGAATCCTGGGTGGAAGATATTCCCGAGAGGGATCTATCCCTCCTCATGGAACAGATAACCGCTTTGAAAAAAGGTTTCGTATTTGGCGTGAATCATGGAGATTTCATACCTTGGCATATGATTATGCAAGGCGAAAAATTCGTCCTCATCGATGGTGAACACGGGAGTACCAAAACCCTGCGATACTACGATATTTCTTATTTTTACCATCGAGTCTACACCGCCCTACAAAATCCGACTCTCGCGAAAAAATACCTCAAAATATTGATCAATCGACTGCCTCAGGCAGAAAAAGAACTGTTCGAAAAGCAATTCCCAAAAGTCCTCGCGAGCAGAATCATCGGCGGGTATTTCGATGCGAAACACGATGGGACAAGCTATGACATACACGACCAATTGCAGGAAAAATTCCTGAATGATTCGTATAAATAATCCAGAAATCTATACATATGCTCCCAATATATATAGAAAAGTTGCATTTTCTATATATATCACACAAAACCCAAACCACCAAAAAGCCAGCTCTCGCTGGCTTTTATTATGAAGTATTTGTTTTATTTTATAGCCTCCACACGAGCACCTTCTTGCTGGGAGTAGGTAATCTTCTGTCTCTTGTAAAATACCTCTACGGTGTTAGCTGGAGTTTTCCGGAAAACATAGTCTCCAAGTTTCTTATCACTACCAACTTCCAATAAGTATCGAGAACCTTTGTATTCCAATCTTGAAGCAACAAGATCGAAACGTAACTCATCGTTAATGGAGAATTCTGGATTAATTGAGCCAGATCCATCTTTCTTACTCTTCTTTTTCTTAGCCTCCCGAACATCGTCCATTGTTACACATTCGCCGTTGACACAAACAGTACCCGATCCAGAGATAGACACATTATTTCCATTAACAGACACGGAATTACTTTCGTAAGAAATGACCGTACTGGAATTTCGATTTCCAGCGGACACGGAAAGGAAATTTCCTATTTTGAGTGTTCCAGTTTTGACAGTAATAACTCCCTGATTTGATCACACCTCTACACCTCAAGAAACAACACATATATGGGATCCTGTCTTGTTTACTCATCATACTTCGATATTTCCTGCTCAGAAAGTTATAACCCCTTGATTATCACTGGAGATATCAAGATTTCCGGCATTGACTACAAGATTGGAAAAATTACTTCCAGAAATATCAACATTTCCAGCAGATAAAGTTACGTTTTCACGATTGTCTCCTTCAATATCAACATTTCCCGTCATTTTTCGCTTCTTTCCGGCATCCTTCACGGCTTCACATTTATCGGTTGTCATAATTTTTGTAAAGTTACATTATAATGTAATCCCAAGATAACATATTCTTCTTTTTTATGCAAATTTCATACACTTTCATACTCTCGCCCCAAGAAACAAAAAAACATCCCGCTATTCATCACATTTACGATTGACAAATTCATTTATATGAATATAAACATATATATTATCTTTTAGCGAATTATTGCACTATGAATATGTCAGCAGAGAAGCTTTGCAGATGAGGTGGTCAGGATAGTTATGACTTCCGTTCCATAGAATTAGAAGTCGATAAAGTTGCACAAGAATTTATTCTAAGTGTATGACATAATTCAAAGTGTGAAAAATGTTTTTATTTGGAAGAATGTATTTGAAAAAAGATCGAAGAAATCTTATTAAGGACCTCATGAATAACTTTTGAATGAGGTATCTCTGGAGAGAGGGTATTACATAGTAAATTATTATAAGTTCTATATTGGATTGGATTGGATTCTTTCTCAATCATATATCTTTCGAAACCATGCTCCTAAACAACACCTACATAGGACTCCATCTGGAGGGAGAATCTGGGAAGATTGTCCGGTCTTGTTTGGAATCTTATACAGAATTGGAGAATGTACACCCGGTAAAGATACCACACCTCACGCTCGATTATTTCGGATCGATTCATTCTGATACACTAAAGAATCTCGCTCTCGGAACTCGTGTGATGCTCCTGATTGCCAATCGTGCACGCAATGCTGCCCCCATTACACTATGAATTCCAGAACATCTTGTCAGTAATACAACTGGAGAAGATATCATCTATCTCCCCGCCGAGATTGAGAATTGATTGTTTGATCATCTTCAATATCAATGATATTCGATTCAGACTCCTCATGTAACACTTTTGAAATGAAAAAATCTGACCGAAAATCAGATTATGAAAACTCTTGAAGCTCTTGAAAAGATTATACCACCATGATCATTATCGATGAATATGAAAGAGATTTTCTGTCATGGAAAAACAGAGAGATGAGATAGGGTTGTGAAGTGATATGCTTGTGTGTAAAAGTATACATACTTTTATACTCAACCATACCTCGATCATGTGAAATCCAAAGAAAATATAAATTTCTCTCGTCATTCTTCGTTGTCAAATATGAGAACAGAAGAAATATCCATATTCTTTTCATAAGAAAATTTCAGAAGATAGTTCTTTCCTCAGAAAACAATATCCTGATCCGTGGTAGATTCAAAATGAGTGGGTGATCATGCGTGAAAATATTGCGTCATAATCGGCAAAAAGTGGTTCATCAGAACAAAAACATTCTGTATATCCTCATCCAGAAATACGCTTGGTCATCAGGTTGGATACCCATTATCGCTCCACTTTTTATACGCCTCCCTAAAAGGAGTGCCTCACCCATGCAGAGATTCTCTTATCTTTCAATTCACAGAGACAAGAGTCAGTAAATCAGGAGTAATTCTCGCGGACATACCGTTCATAAGATCATCTACCTGTCAACTTTCCAGTTTATCCCGCAATTTTGTCATTTTTTCCTTTTTGAGTCATCTTTTTTCGTAATCACGGGTCGTAAGTTGGGTTCATACTTTTATCGATTTTCCATCAGAATCATTGAGAGAAAAAGTAAAATCGGTTGCTAAAATATTATCCAGTGTCCTGTTTCATTTCAGCACATAATTCATCCCATTATGATCGGTATTTCTGGACAGAAAATCTACGAGAAAATGTTCAAATAAGATAGAATCGCTCATCTCTTCAAACAATTTTTTAATGATATTTCTGATGTGTTGAGGATGTTGTAGTATACTCTTGAGGTCAGGGGGTGTAAAATTGGTTGTGGCAAATCTGGCTGCCGATGTTTTATGTCCCCGATTCAAACTCTCCTTATTTTTTGGCACTCACGTCAGAACTCACCAAACAGCGGACGATACCTGATCAGGGATAGCATCTACCGATTGGGGCAACTTCCACACCACCCTATTTACATTGGTCCTATCTTTCTTCTTGTTGCCGGTTTGAAAAAGCCCGAGAAATTCTCCTACTTCTGATTTGAGCATAAAATATTGCTATTTATCGAAGATAATACTTTTATATATAACAAAAATGTCAAATAAGTCAATATTTATTGAAAAAATGAAAAATATACATCACACACAAATAATCCTCCCATTTCGGGAGGATTATCGTATGTTGCGACGAAATCGATGATGAGGAAATGTCTTGTTTATGCCATGAAACCGATATAACTCAGATACAGACCGATGAAGAGGTAGACGATTCCGACGAAAGTCAGGAGTCAACCACTGAAATCCATTTTACTTACCATTTTAATCATCCCGTCTGGGAAGAGGAGGATGAGGATCCCTTTCACGAGAGCCAGATACCCAAGTACGGTGATGATGACGAATCCATCCATCACCCACACATTGTGATTGAGGACGATGAGCGCTCCCATGGCATATGCCATAAGACCGGACAGATAGAGGACATAGGAACTCTTGGGGAATTCCTTCAAAATATGATTAAAAGTATTCCCATTCATGAGGATACTCAGTGCGACAACTGCGAGCAAAGGTCCGAGGAGCTTCGCAAGAAAAATAGATGTTTCCATAAAGCTATAAAATTATAGAATAAAAATCATCGCTTTCGCACCTCTCATTGTATCTTTTTCTCACAAATAGCAACCTTTTAAAAAGTTTTGATTTCCCACCAGAAACACATATAATATGCGCCGTTTATTAGAGTTTATCTTCTTATTCCTCACTTACTTTATGAAAACCCCAAACACCCTCTACTCCCGCCTCGCCCTCGCAACCTCCGTCACCCTCGTCGTCGGATACTTCGTAGTGTATGCAGCATGGACGAGTATATCCGATGTCACCGGTTGACAGACCCTCACAGCAACTCTCATCAACAATATACTCGGCAATCTCACCGATCTCAATACCCGAGTTTCAAACTTTGGCTTCAGTGCCGGCAAAGTCTGAATCGGAACTGCGAGTCCAGGAGTATTCTTAGATGGAACATCCGGTTTGGAAATTTACAGCGCCATTTCACCAGGTTTATCAATTTGAAATACCAATAAGGGATATTTGCTTTATGTAGCTGGAGGAGATAGTGATAAATTAAAAATCTGGGATAGTACGTTAAATGTTGATAGATTGACGATTGATACTACTGGCAAAGTCTGAATCGGAACGCCAACCCCATCCGACACCCTCACCGTCAACGGTGGAGTCACGGCAAATACATTCACCAGTCCGGTTGGATGGAGTGCTGTCACAGTGAATGGAGCTGGATGGACAGCTAATCAAGTTTCTTGTCGTCGTATAGGAAGTTTCTTGCAAATTAAATGAGGATATTTTTCACTTAATGCCTGTAATGCCGTTCCAGCATGGGGTGCAACAGTTGCAACATTACCCGTGGAATGTAGACCAGTAAGTGATATAAATTATCCTGTTTGATCTTGTTGGAGCAATCTCCTGACATCTTCAGCCTGTTTTACTCAGATAAATGCTAATGGTACGATTTTAATTTACAATAGCAATTCTACATGTAATCTTTCTATTACTGGAACCTATCCAGCAAACTAATTACACCCGTGTCTTCAGAAACTCGCGGAGTTTGGGTCCGAGGTCGGGACGG
>CAZCYU010000126.1:0-4558 GCA_964503165.1 uncultured Candidatus Peribacteria bacterium
GATTTTGGCGAGTTCGTCGGTATTGATTTGATCTCCCTCCTAGAGTTCGGCCATGTGGACCTCGATGGTCTGGGTGGTGACTTCGCGTTCTCGGGCGATCTCGCTGAGTGATTTGCCGGAGCGGAAGAGATTCAGGGTTTCTTCGTAGGTATTTTTGTGTTCTTTTTTGGGTCGGGATTCCTTCCGGATTCGGGCTTTCTCGGCTTTTGGGACGAAGGCTTTTTTCTCGCGGACGATGCCTTTTTTTTGGTTGAGGCAGTAGTCGCACATCCCGCAGTTGCGTCCGAGTTTGGCGAGATCCTCGCGATCGGAGAAATAGTTGAGGATGAAACGTTTGCGGCACTGGGGTGTGAAGAGGAGTCGCTTGATGGCGGCGAGTTTGCGATAGGATTCGGCTTTGAGAGTATCCTGGAAGTCCCAATTGATGGGAATATACATATGTTTCCGCTTCTCGGCGATGAGGGTGATTCCTTTGCCACGGAAATCTGAATCGGAATCTTTGGAATCAATCCCTCGCTTGACGATTGCATACTTTTCGAGGAGTTTGAGGATCGTTCCGACTTTCATATCATTCCCGACTCCGGACTCGCGGGCGATGACTCCGTAGGTCTTGAGTATTTGTGTTCACATTCATTCTCCATCCTTGAATGGCTCATAGAGGTAATCGTAGAGTCCGAGGATTTCATCTCGGGTTGGGTGATTGTTTTCGATGAAAAACTCCTGGATCTTGGTATCTTGGAAACTCGCGAGGATCACCGCGATACTCGTCTTGTCATCACGTCCAGCACGTCCAATCTCCTGATAGTAGCTCTCGATGCTTCCGGGGAGATTGTAGTGGATGACGAAGCGAATGTCTTTTTTGTCGATCCCCATCCCGAAGGCGTTGGTGGCGACCACGACACGATCATCGTTATTCATGAAGCGGTTCTGAGAATTGGTTCTCTCGACGGTAGTCATATCTCCGGTGTATTTCCCGACGGATATCCCGGATTTTTTGAGAAATTCATACACCTCCCCGACATGCTTGATCGAAGAACAGTACACGATCCCACTCCCGGGAGTGCCGTTGATAATTTCGAGGAGTTTTTCGAATTTCTCCTCTTTAAGGGAGAGTTCTCGGATGAGGATGACGATATTTTTGCGATCAAATCCCCGGGTAAATTCTCGCATCTTGGTGAGTCCGAGTCGTCCGATGATATCGTTTCGGACTTGTTCGGTGGCAGTGGCAGTGAGTGCCACAACCGGGAAAGATCTTTTGGGACCTCCCATCGTCTCGATAAATCCTTTGATCTTCATATAACTCGGACGGAAATCGTGTCCCCATTGGCTCACGCAGTGTGCCTCATCGATGGCGATGAGAGAGATTTTGACCCGTTTCATCGCTCGGATGAAATCCTCATTATTGAGGCGTTCTGGAGCGATATAGAGGAACTTGAGTGGTCGTCGGCTCTGCTTCTGATTTTGTAACTCGGCGAGGATAGATTCTTTTTCGCTGGCTCCTATGGTCGAGTTGATACATTCCGAGTGTATCCCGAGCTCATCGAGTTTGTCGAGCTGATCCTTCATGAGGGAGATGAGGGGAGAGATGATGATGGCAAGTCCATCGAGGACCACTCATGGGAGTTGGTAGGCGAGACTCTTCCCTCATCCAGTCGGCATAAAAACGAGAGTGTCGTTCCCTTGGACGACACTCTCGATGATTTCTTCCTGTCCTTCTCGAAAATCGTCAAGACCAAAGGTCTCTTGGAGGGTGTTATCGAGGGAGTAGGACATAGGGTGTTTAATTTATAGCTGCTACGTATTCTTCTCCTGACATATCTCTCTCTCGATTTGGACGAGCGAGGTAGTCTTCTTCTTGGGGAGTTCCGAAGTACTCACCGACATCACGATTGTTTTCAAAGTACGCGAGTGTTGGGATGAGACGTCCGATGATGACGTTTTCTTTGAGTCCCTCGAGCTTGTCGATCTTCATAGTGATAGACGCATCCACGAGGACACGGACTGTCTCTTGGAACGATGCGGCAGAGAGCCAAGAATCGGTGAAGAGAGAGATCTTGGTGAGACCAAGGAGGAGTCGGGTACCGATTGCCTGTTTCTGACCGTCTTTTGCGAGACGTTCATTCTCTTTCTTGAACTTGATGATATCGATGATATCTCCCGGGAAGAATGTAGAATCTCCAGCATTGGTGAGCTTGATCTTGGAGAACATCTGTCGGATGATGAGCTCGATATGTTTGGAGTTAACGGTCTGTCCTTGAGAAGAGTAGATACCCTTGATATCTCCGACGATGTAGAGCTGAGTCTTGAGGACCCCGGCAATCTCCATGAGATTATGGATATTGATGTGCCCTTCGGTGATCCTGTCTCCGACCTGGATAGTATCTCCTTCTTTGACGAAGAGATTCCGTCCCGCTTCGATGACATATTCTCGAGTCTGTGGGACTTCGTCACGGACGAAGATGACCCCATCGTCGACCTTCTCGACGATCCCTTCTTTGAGGGCAGCCACTTTGAGTTTGGATTCTTTTGATTTGGCGAGAAGTTGTTTCTCGGTTACCTTGTCGCCTTTTTTTACTATCGGCTTGTAACTCTCATCTGGGAGATAGTATTCTTTGGTTTCGAGATTATCTGCTTGGATCGTGACGATAACATTTTTCCCCTCATGTTGGATGAGTACCACCTCACCGGTGAGGTCAGATATCGTTGCTTCGTATTTTGGATTGCGAGCTTCGAAGAGTTCCTCGACGCGGGTCAAACCGGTCGTGATATCTCCTCCAGCTGTCGCGGCTCATCCCGAGTGGAATGTACGCATCGTGAGCTGTGTACCCGGTTCTCCGATAGACTGAGCGGCGATAATACCGATCGGTGTTCCGAACTCTGCGAGAGTACTGTGTGCGAGATCGAGACCATAACACTTCTGACACACTCCTTCTTCTGTCTCACATGTGAGGACAGAACGGGTAGCAACAGAATCAACACCACTGTCTTTGAAGACGGTGAGGAGTGCCTTGTCGATGATCGTCCCGGCTGGAGCGATCACTTCTTTTTTCACAACCACATCTTTTGCGAGGAATTTCCCGTAGAGTCTCTCTTCGAATGATTCTCCGAAGATTGTCTTGGATGTTTCTCGGTGGATTTCTTCGTAATGGTGTGTCCCACAGTCTTCGGATCGGATGAGAATATTTTGCGCGGCATCGACGAGACGTCTCGTCAAGTACCCAGACTGAGCGGTCTTGAGCGCCGTATCAGCCTTACCTTTTCGTCATCCATGTGTCGCGATAAAGTACTCGAGCGTGGAGAATCCTTCCTTGAGGTTGGATTTGATCGGGAGCTCGATCGTTTTCCCGGTAGGGGAGGCGACGAGTCCTTTCATTCCGCAGAGCTGTGTCAGATTTCACCAGTTACCTCGGGCTCCAGAATCGATCATATTGTAGATCGGATTTTCTGGTGTGAAGTACGTTTTCATGACCTTCTCGATTTCGGATTTGATTTTGCTCCATACTTTGACGGATTGTTCGTATCGTTCTTTTTCGGTCAAGAATCCATTCCAGAATTTCTTTTGGATTTCCTTGATTTTTGCCTCTCCTTCCTCAACGAAGACGTGTTTCATATCGGGGATGATCATATCGTCCTTCGAGATTGTGAGTCCAGAGATGGTTGCATACTTGAACCCGATATCTTTGATCTCATTTGAGAAGAAAGCGGTTGCTTCGGATCCGAAGATGAGGAAGCTGCGAGCGAGTGTTTTCTTCAAAACTCCCTTGGCAAGGGTTTCATTGATATATCCGAGTTCTGCCGGGATGATCTCATTGAAGAGGAATCGTCCATAGGTGGTCGTGATAATTTCGTCGTTTACACGGAGTTTGATAGGTGTGTGGAGGGTGATAACACCATTTTCATAGGCGTACATCGCATCGTCTCCTGAGGCATAGGCGAGAGTTGCCTCTCCTGTGTCCATACGGGTGAGATAGTAACACCCGAGGATCATATCCTTTTCTGGCATCACAATCGGCTCACCATTGGATGGATTGAGCATATTCTTCGATGTGATCATGAGCTCGGAAGCCTCGAGTTGTGCTTCATCGGTGAGTGGGAGGTGGACGGCCATCTGATCCCCATCGAAATCGGCATTAAAGGCCGTACAACAGAGTGGGTGGAGTTGGATCGCCTTCCCTTCGATGAGAACCGGCTTGAAAGCTTGGATACCGAGACGGTGAAGTGTTGGTGCACGATTGAGGAGGACATGCTTTCCTTCGATCACTCGATCGAGGGCATCCCAGACTTCTTTCCCTTTTTCTTCGATAATCTTCTCTGCGTGTTTGACATTATAGGCGAGTTCCAATTGGATGAGTCGTCAGATAACAAAGGGACGGAAGAGGATAAGCGCGAGGATTTTTGGGAGTCCACATTCATTCATCTTGAGTTTCGGACCGACGACGATAACCGAACGTCCGGAGTAATCGACTCGTTTCCCGAGGAGATTCTGACGGAAACGTCCCTGTTTCCCCTTGAGGATATCGGCGAGAGACTTGAGTTTCTTCTTGGTTGCACTCGTGTA